>QHVR01000200.1 GCA_003223595.1 Acidobacteriota bacterium | reverse complement strand
CTTCCCGCTTGGCGATAGCTGCCAGCGGCTGATTGATGACTTCGATACTCTCCAGCGCTTCCGCGGCCGCGTGCAGTTGTCCCAGTCCGCCGTCGATCAGCACCAGGCTGGGCAGGGGTTTCTGTTCCTCTTGCAGTCGTTTGTAGCGCCGCGTCACCACCTCGCGCATGGACGCAAAGTCGTCCACACCCTGTACCGTCCGAATGATGAACTTGCGATAATCCGATTTCTTCATCTTTCCGTCTTCCCACACCACCATCGACGCCACCGTTTCGGCGCCTTGAATGTGGGAGATGTCAAAACACTCGATTCGCTTGGGCAACTCCGGCAATCCGACAACTTCCTGCAATTCTTCCTGAATCCTGCGTGCGTTCGGCTTCAGCACGCGGAAGCGCTGATCATACGATTGCTTTGCATTGTTCCCCGCCAAATCGATCAGAGAACGTTTATCCCCGCGCTGCGGCACGATGATGTGAACGCGTGCGCTGCGGCCACCCGTTCCCGCGCTCTGCTCCGACAGCAAATCCTCAAGCTCTTCGCGATCTTCGAAATCAACCGGCACGTAGAGATTCCGCGGAACATAAGGCTGAGAAATGTAAAGCTGCTTAAGCAGCGCCGAAAAGAATTCCCCAGGATGGAATTGCTCGTGTAGGGAGCGCAATCGCCCGTCCAAGCCGAGCCCAGCTCGGCTAGAGTTCTCTTCGGGATCGCTGGCACCTTCTTCCACCCCAGCAGGCGAGCTCTGCTCCCCCGGAGAGCAAATGGCGCCTGTCGCTACGGGCTCTGTTTCTACCCGGGCAACAGCAGCGAACTCCGGCAGATCCTCCCAGCGGCAAATCCTCCCAGAAAAACTCCCGCCGATCCACCATCTTCCCGGCACGCATGTGAAACAGATTCACCGCCACCATGCCGTTCTCGTAGTGATACCCGAACACGTCGGCGTCGTCCCCCTCGGCCGCCGCCATGCGCTGCCGCTCCTGCAGCTGTTCCACCGTGGAGATCAGGTCTCGATAACGCGCCGCCCGTTCATACTCTTGTTCGCCCGCGGCCTGGTCCATGCGCGTCCGCAGCGACTTTGCCAGATCCGTCGGCCGCCCCTCCAGAAACATCTTCACATCGCGCACGGCTTCCTGATACATCTCGGGCGTAGTCAGATCTTTCACGCACGGTCCCAGGCACCGCCGGATGTAATACTGCAGGCAAGGACGCGCATGCAGTCTCGTCAAATCCACCTTGCAGGATGGAATCAAGAAGTTGCGGTGAATCAAATCCACAATGCGATACGCCAGATTGGCAGGGAAGTACGGCCCGAAGTACGCACTGCCGTCCTTCCGCAGCCGTCGGGTCACGTACACTCGCGGCCACTTCTCGCCTTGGGTCAGCTTCACATACGGGTAAGTCTTGTCATCACGCAGCAGAATATTGAAGCGTGGCTTGCGCTGCTTGATGAGATTATTCTCCAGCGCCAGTGCTTCCTTGTTATTGGCTACAACAATGTAATCAACGTCGACTGCCTCGCGAACGAGGGTTCCGGTCTTGGCATCCTCCCAGCGTCCCTCATGGAAGTAGCTGGAAACGCGGCTACGCAGGTTCTTGGCCTTACCGACATAGATGACCTCCCCCTCGGCGTTCTTGTATAGATACACGCCGGCTTCAGTGGGAATGGTCCGAATTTTCGCGAGCAAGTCCATTGAGATACGGAACAGGGCCAAGCAAACCGCAAGGTTCAGATCAGGTCCGCTGGGCAGCTACGATATTCTATTGGATGGGAAACGAGCGCTTTATGCTACAAAAAGGCTGATGACCCCTCGCCACGCGCTTCCCCTTGCGGCCAGCCTGTTGCTGGCGCTCATCGTTCTTCCGGCCAGCTCCCGATCGGCGCAAACTCCCACGCAGCAACAAAATCCTGGCTTGCCCCAGGTCACAAAATCCCGCGAAGCAAAGAAGGAAGAGGCGGAACGCGCCGCAGCACGTGCCGCGGCTCATCATTTCGATCGCGTGTTGATCATCGTCCTGGAAAACGTCGACTACGAACTCGCCATCCAGGACAAGAATCTAGCCGCCCTCGCTTCCCAGGGCGCGAGTTTTAGCAACTTTCACGCCTTATTCCATCCGTCTTATCCCAACTATCTGGCCATGGTTGCGGGAACGGATTTCGGAACCCACAACCGCGCCCGCTACGTCGCGGACAACCAGTTGAACTTTCCCGCGGATGCAGAGCACCGCACCATCGCTGACCGCTTGATCACCTCCGGCCTCGACTTCAAACAATACGCCGAGGAGTTGCCGGACGGGACCTGCCCCTGGAATCTGTCCAGCCAGCACGTAGCGCAGAATCGTGGAAACTATGTCCGCCGCCATGTGCCCTTCCTGAGCTTTCGCGAGGTCCAGCAAAAATGGTGCGACCGCGTCGTCCGCGTCGACTCCGGAAGCGCGAAAAACTTCTTCGTGCAGGATGCCAATAAAGGATTGGTCGCCTATTCCTTCTACTCGCCAAACATGGTGCATGACGGCCATGACACCAGCGTCACGGTTGCGGGAGCATGGGTGAAGAAGTTCCTCGACGAAACCTTCCCTGAGAAGTTGCGCAAAGGCACGCTGGTCATAGTTACCTTTGACGAGTCAGGCGGTAATCGGGACAATCGCATCTATACCGTGTTTCTCGGCGATATGGTCAAATCCGCGAGCCAGCAGGATCCCGCCGCTCTGGGCCGCCTCTACACGCATTACAGCGTGCTCCGCACCGTCGAAGACAACTTTGGACTGGAGCCTCTCACCCCCAACGACCGCAACGCCTCACCCATTACTGACGTCTGGAAGTAAGCTCTTGTGGTGCAAGACCTCACCTATTCCTTCGATTTAGCGTCAGCCTCATCTTGCACCGTATAAAATTTCCATGCCAAATATGCCGTTTGGCTTCACTTCGACGCCGGTGCGACGGTCTGACCGCGACTTGTCGTCCTTTCAACTCCTTGACAGGTATATACTTAGTGTATGTCCCCACGGGCCATACAACTGGCATCTGCCGTGCATTGTGGGAAATGGGACTAGTACAACAGTAAAGTCATCCCAGGCATTTGCATCAAAAAGTTTAGGCGCGCGGGCCGACCCAGAACGCGCCACCAAAGAGGAATCAAGGAGCCTTCACCCTATGAACCGCACTTCGTTAGCAATTTGCCTCGCCGCCAGCTTGGCCGCCACTGTTGGATGCAGCAGCAAAAACTACGTCAAACAGCAGACGACCCCCCTCATTAACAAGACCAACGAGCTTGATGACCTGACCGCGAAGAATACCCGCGATATCAAGGAAGTCGATGCCCGCGCCCAGGCCGCTATTCAGGCCGTCAACACCAAGACGACTGAAGTCGAGCAGAAGACGCAGACCGCTGCTCAGAACGCCACCCAGGCTCAGCAGGTGGCCGATGCCGCCAATGGCCGTGTAGGCATCCTCACCAACACGGTAGCCAATCTGGACAATTATCATCCCGTTGCCGAGACCAGCGTGAAGTTCGGTTTCAACCGGGACAACCTGACCAAGCAGGCCCAGGAAGCCCTCGATCAATTAGCTGCGCAGATCGCGAATACCAAGGGCTACCTCATCGCTCTGGAAGGTGGAACCGACTCCGTAGGATCTCCGGACTACAACTATGATCTCAGCCAGCGGCGCGCTAACTCGGTGATCCAGTACCTGGCCACCAAGTACAACGTTCCCGCACACAAGATTTACGTGATTGGTCTGGGTAAGGACAAGCCGGTCGAGTCGAACAAGACTTCCAAGGGCCGCGCCGACAACCGCCGCGTGGATGTTCGTTTGATGACCAACACCGTGGGCGGCAGCCAGCCCGCTCCCACGACCGGAACGAACAACCCGAGCATGTAACTCAAGTTTACCCTCCTCCCCGGAGGACTTCGCCAACCAGGCCGCTCAAAGCCTCCCCCTGAGCGGCCTGCTTTTTTTTCCAAAAAATATCGGAATCATTAACACCGCGCCACAGGAGGCCTTGAGGGCCACAGAGGAATTCCTCCGTGGCCCTCTGTGTCATCTGTGGTGCACTTCCCGAGTCTTCCAGGTGCGGCTGGCGCGTAGAGCAAACACTCCACGGATTCCTGCGGAAGCATTGTTCAGAATTTTGTACTGAAGTGTCGGTTTTCTGTACGTTCATAGCCTTCGAAAAGCAGTACGGCGCTTTTGATCCGCCCTGAACGCAATACAAATTCACATTTTTTTCCCGCCCAATATGAGCGCGCTCACGAAGCGCAGTGACGTCGATCACCACCATGAACGTGCTATGGCCCGCAGATTGCCTTCGCGAGAGAATAGCAGGCGAAAAGGGAAGGGAGCTTTGTGCCCTACGAAAGCGCGAGAGCATCTTCTTCACCCGGCCTGGACCTGCTCTCTTTTAAAAGGCAGCAGACCGTCTTCATCCTGCTGAACCTGCTGCTTCTCCTGGTCCTGGTGCTCATGCACGGGTCCCTGTCGGCTTATTGGAATCAGCCCTCGCTGGGCCTAATCAGCGTAGCAGTAGCCGTTTTTCTGATCCGGATTCCCGAATTGCTATGGGTGCGTCGCCGCTCCCGGCCTATCCCAACGGTGATTACGACTGCCCTGACTTGGGCTTCTATCCTGCTCAATATCGGCCTGACCATCCTCCTTTCTCAGTTGATGGACCACGAAGATAGTCCCTATATCGCGCTGTTGCTCTTGCCGGTTTTGGAGGCCGCGTTTCGATTTCGCTTCAGAACGCTCGTGGGCGTGATCGCGGCCAGCGACTTCGCCTGCTTCTTCTGGCAATGGCGGTTTTTTCTGAAGCATCCTCCGGTCGATGTTGGCGAGTACGCGGAGGCCGCTACCACCTCTCTGATGCTCGCGGTGGCTGGAGTCCTGGTTTGGCTCGTAGTGCGCGATCTTCAGCGCAAGGAAACGCGTCTGGCCCACAACTTGCATGAGCTGGAGCAGACAAGAGAAAAACTTCTGCACGAGGAGAAGCTTGCCGCCATGGGACGGTTATCAACTGCGATTGCTCACGAGATCCGTAACCCCGTCGCGATGATCACCAGTTCCATCACCTCGGCGAAGCAATCATCGGGACCGGAACGCGAAGAAATGTTTGCCATCGCCTCGGAGGAGGCCGGACGCTTGAGTCGCCTCACCACCGAGTTCCTGGATTACGCAAGTACGCGCCTCCCCAACTTGACCTCGACATCTATCGCCGACACTGTGGCCTACATTGCCGATGCCGCGCGCGCCCATGCCAGCCAAAAAGGCGTCAAGTTCGAGTTGCAGGTTGCCGACACTCTGCTGGCCACCGCCGATGCGGGACAGTTGCAGCAAGCGCTGATGAATCTGGTGTTGAATGCAGTCGATGCTTCCCCGGCCCAAGGCACCATTCTCTTGCGAGCCCGCCCTCAGAATCATACGGTGCTGATCGAGGTGGAGAACGCAGGTTCGCCGATTCCGGATGCCATCCGGACTCGTCTTTTTGAGCCCTTTTTCACCACTAAGCCACGCGGAACTGGTCTGGGGCTCGCAATCGCCCGCAACATTGCGCGTGCGCAAGGTGGCGACCTCAGATTGGCCGAAAATGGTCCGTCTTGTGTCCGCTTCTCCATCACTCTGCCCCTGGCCCCAGACCACGGGCAACGTTGAGAAAAACTGCCATGGGACGAATTCTGCTTGTCGACGATGAAGCCAGCATGCGCAGGATTCTTGCCTTCAACCTGCGGCAGGATCAGCATGAAATCTGGGAAGCTTCAGGGGTACAAGAAGCCCGCCGCGCTCTCGCCGCCAACGACTTCGATGTAGTGGTCACAGACCAGCGCATGCCCGACGGTGAGGGCCTCGCCGTCCTGGGATACGCGCATGAATCCGATGCTACCCTCCCCGTAATTTTCCTCACCGCCGTAGCCACCATTGAGTTGGCTGTCGAAAGCATGCGCCAGGGCGCATTCGACTTTCTCACCAAACCATTCCAGCCAGAGGTGGTGCGCGCCACCGTACGCCGCGCTTACGAGCGCACCCGCTTACTCCGTGAAAACATTCTGCTGAAAGATGCGGTCGTCCGTCTGGAAGGAACGTCGGAGATCTTTGGCGAGAGCCCGGCCATTCGCGAGGTACGAGAACGCATCGCACGAGTCGCTCCGACGAGCGCGACCGTGTTGATCACGGGCGAGACTGGAACCGGCAAGGAGTTGGTGGCCCGCGCCATTCACCGCAACAGTCCCAGGGCTTCCAAGCCATTCGTCGCCGTCAACTGCGCGGCTTTCACCGAAACTCTTCTGGAGAGTGAACTCTTCGGCCACGAAAAGGGAGCTTTCACCGGCGCCGATCGGCAGCGACAGGGCTTATTCGAAGCCGCTCACGATGGCACCCTCTTCCTCGACGAAGCCGGCGAGATGTCCTTGCCCGCACAGGCCAAGCTGTTGCGCGTTCTAACCAATGGAGAGTTGCTGCGCGTGGGATCGACCCGTCCTCGCCAGGTCGATGTTCGCGTGCTGGTGGCGACGCATCGTAATCTTCAACAGCGGGTGAAAGAAGGCCTGTTTCGCGAGGATCTCTTCTACAGGCTTGCCGTGGTCCCCATTCACCTGCCGCCCCTGCGCGATCGCGTCGAAGACATTCCAGGAATGAGCGACATCTTCTGCCAGCAAATCGCCACTGAGCTGAAGATGCCCCGCCGCAGTCTGAGCGAAGCGGCCTTGCAACAATTGCGGCAATATCGTTTTCCAGGAAACCTGCGCGAGCTCCGCAACTTGATTGAGCGCGCTTACATTCTGACCAGCAATCTTGAGATTGGACCCGGTGACTTGCCGCTCGCACAGAAAGAAACCGTATCCGCGGGAAACAACGGCTCTCATGCCGATTCCTTCGCCATACCTACTTCGGAGGGCTTCGATTTCTGGAGCACGCCGAGAAAGAACTCATCCTGCGCACTTTAAACGCAACCCGTGGCGCACAGTCCGAAGCGGCTCGTCGAATGGGATTGTCCCGCAGCGCGCTCGCCTACAAGCTGAACAAATACGGCATCCGCGTTGCCGACTAGTACACTCACTTCCTCCCTTTCAGCGAGAAACGGCACCAGCCGGTAGAGGCACAGAATACTACTCTGTGAACCTCTGTGCCCCCTGTGGTGAATGCCTCATGCCTCTGCAAACTTGTACAGAAATTTGTTGTCAGCCGTACAGAAATTCTGACGGCACCGACACAATTCTGGTGTGGAAAGTTGAGGAATCGCTCCGTATTGCATTCGCCCGCCCATGGATGTCGCGAAAATTCGCAGGAGCCTCATATCAGGTTGCCCCACTCTTCCCGCGTTCTTTGCGGGACGGTGGGCTTTTGGAAGGCCGTAAGCCTCGGGACCATGCCACCTGCGGGCTCCCCACTCGTTCTTGGCCGCTGAATTGCTCTACCACTACTAATGCCGACGTGCTCGGGTCACCCTCCCCATAATGTCGTACTCTCCGAGCAACGCTCGCGCAAGCTGATGGGGTGCTTACGGATTCCGTGCTCAGCCTGGACCAGTAGCGCCGCCCCAATGTGAGGACGCCCAATCCGAAAATGGGCGCGAGGTCCGCTCCACCCCCATAGGTGCGGGCCTCTTTTTTCGCCTGCTTGTACCCATGGAATCTGCAGCCTAGTCACGTTAGCAAAAGAAAAAGGCACGAATAATTTCATGCCCTTTTCAGCTCTGCAACCAGACTCAGAATGACAACCGCAATGCGAACTGCATAAATCGCGGCGTGGTCAGCGTGGAGTGATATTTCCCGAACTGCGTCGGATCGAACGAGAGCGACGGCTGCGCCCCGCGCACATCGTAGCGCACCGAATTAGTTGCGTTGAACGCCTGCCAGCTGAACTCCAGCCGCCTCTGCTCGCCCAGCGAGAAATCCTTGCTCACCCCGGTGTCGATGTTGAACATGCCGTCGCCAATGATGTTATTGCGGACGCCCGATTCCCCCGGCCACTCCGGCCGGAACGCCGCTTCCGCCGCTGCCGGATCGGAGAAGATGTTGGGGCCCACGTCCACCCCATTCACTATGGCGTGTTTAGTGTTCGTCGCTTTCGGAAGAGGTCCGTTGGGCATCGCGTCGCCTTCGATGTTCCAGTTCGTCGCCCAGGTGAAGCCGTTGTCGATGGTGATGGGGAAGCCGCTGGTCCAGCGGAAGATGCCGGAGACATGCCATCCGCCCACCAGCGCATCGAGTGCCGGGCTGGCGTGTTCCATGAATCGCTGATGCCGGCCGAAGGGCAATGTGTAAACCAGATTGGCATTGATCTGATGGA
>QHVR01000199.1 GCA_003223595.1 Acidobacteriota bacterium | reverse complement strand
ACAGATCCACATTGGCCTCGCCGTCCGGCTGCCGCGCAGAATTCAGCCCGTACATATCCGCTTCATACTCCATCGTCCGAGTGATGGTGTTGTTCACGGGGGTCATCAAAAAGAAATAACCAGAAAACACGATGACCGCCAGGGGCAGAACGGCGACGTCACCGATTCCCTGCACGCCCCATCTTTGGCCCCAGCGCGCCAATGCGAAGCTGATCCCCCAGTTCACAAAAGCGAAACCAATCACCATAACCACTCCCATCATGACCACTCCCTTGTAGGCGTGGTTGAGCACATAATGTCCCATCTCATGGCCCATCGTGGTTTCAATTTCCGGCAGCGTGCAGCGCTTCAGTAAGTTGTCATTCAGAGAAATCCGCAGCGTCTGCGCAAACCCGCTCACATTCGCACTGACCCGGTCGGATTGGCGCGACGCATCGAACTCGTATACATCTTTTGCCGGGATACCATTCGCGCGAGCCAGGCTGAGAATGGGATCCCGCACCGTCGCGTCGTCAAGCTTTGTATATGTATTGAATAGCGGAAAAATATAAACCGGAGCAATCAGGCTCACAAACGCAAGAAAAGCAATCATCAGAACTGCTCCCGCAACCCACCAACTTCTACCCAGCTTCCGCACCAGCCCAAACAGAGGCACCACCAAAATGGCTCCCAGTACCACGGTGACCGCAAGTCCCACAACCTGATCCTTCATCCAGGCACCGAAGGTCTGGTTCAATAGCCCGTACTTGTGCTCACGGAAATATCCTTCGTATATCGTCAGAGGGAACGTCAAGATCGAGGTCACAAGAATGAACTGCACCCAATACAGCGCGGTTTGCAGCGGACGAAAGCGAGTGATCCGCTCCGATAGATTGCGCATGCGAGCGGACCAGCCGAACTGTAACAGCAGCCACATCACTACAGCACTGGCAAGAAAATCCCACAGGGTGAGCCAATAGCCCCCTTCGAAATAAGCTGTAGATCGCGCCCGCTGCGCGGGAGACATTTTCGCCAGGTAGGTCTCCACTGCCGCATTCACATCGAATGCCGGCGCGCTTGTGGCTGCGCTGGCCATAGAGGACGCAGTTGTACTGCTCGTCTGGGCGCTGGTTAAGGCGGTGAGAAGCAGAAAAGCAGCAGCAATCATCCAAGTGGCGCGAAACATTGTGATCTCCGGAGATTCCGGAGGAGTATACCGCTTGCCAGGCGGCGCTCAAGGCAGTTACTGGCGGAGATCGAGCAGCTTTCCAACCTTGAACATCACAGAAAGAACGCCGTGCTCCCGCGGCACGGCGCTTGCTTGCGAATGCGACTCAGCGAAAGTATCTATGCCGCCGCCCCGCTCCGCATCGGCCGGAGCAGCCGGCTGTTAATTGCCATCAGAACGACTCCGATCACGCCAATCTGCAGCAGCAATCCCGCATAGGTCATTCCCGGAAAAGCGAGGCCTCTGATCTCCGGATCGAAGACCTGCACCGGCGTCAGCAATGCCAGCACGAAGCGCGCGGCATGCTCGGAGGTCACGGCGGCGAGTCCCGTGATTACCGCCGCGGCCATGTAGTAGAGGGCAAGGAACAGTACCCCCTTGACCACCGGCTGCCGCAAGCGCGTCAGCATACACCATTGCAAAAACAGAACGTCGCGGGTGACGAACACCAGCACCAGCAACAGCCGGATCGCACTTGCCTGCAATGTGGTTGCTTCCAGTGGAAGCGTATGGTTCCACGCCAGCAGCCCCCAAACCATCAGCGCGTAAGCGACCACTGCCGACATGCCGAGCCAGGGCCAGGGCAGGCCATCGTCGGCGAACAGGGCAGATTTATCAGCAGTTCGCCGCCAGACTTTCAATCTCTCCTGAGGAGTCAGAGTTGTCAGGCCCATCAGGAAGAGAAACAGGCCATTCATAGCCACCGCAAAAAGTGCCACGCTCTTGCCATCGTCAAACCAACCAACCCGTCCTTCAAACCCCACGTTGTGGATTGGACTTAGCAGAGCGTAAATCAAAAAGTTCAGGAACGCAGCGCATCCAACTGCTTCCCATCGTGACAGCGGGCGAATTTCCGGATAATCCCGCTTCAGGTTCCGCACCAGCATGAGCCAGAGCCACGCGCCGAACGAGCCGCACAGCAGAAGCGTCATCAGTAACCACGAGACCGGATGATTAAAGAGCACTGGGGAAATCTTTGGCCCGGTTTCACCCAGCGCATCCAGGATGCCCGTCAGTGGGCTCATTGCTGCAAGTCCGGGCAGCCCGCTGTCGCGGAAATTAAAAAATCCCAAAGTGAACCCGTAGAGTGCCAACGCGGCGATCAACCCTACCGCGCGCGTGCGGCTCTCGAGCAGGGTAGAAAGCCACATCCCTCCCAAGCCGAGGAACATAGATATGGATACGAGGAAAACGAAAATCGACAGCACAGTGCCCAGCGACAGGCCCGCTGCCAGTCCAGAGATCAGCGTTACCGGTGCCGCGCACAGCACAGCGAAGTAAACCAGCACCGGCTCCCCCAGCAACTTGCCAATCAGGATCTCCGCCGAGGTCAAGCGCGTGATCCTTTGGAAGTCCCAGGTCTTGCGATCGCGCTCGCCCGAAACTGACTGCGCGCAGGAAAACAGCGTCCAGAAAGTCAAAGTTACCGCCTGCAATCCGACCAGCCAACGAAAGAATAGGAGCGACGTCTGCCGCACAAAATTGTCCTGCAAAACATCGAGGCGATGTTTCCAGGCATCCGTGCCGTACTGCTCCGCCGCCTGCTGTAGATTCGAGAGTTGATGCTGCTGCGAACTCCAGCATGCCAGTCCGATCAAGACGCAGAGCAGTAACACCACTGCACCTACGGTGATCGCCCGTGTAGGGCGTAACTCCGCGCGCCGGTGCCGTATGAACTCAGGGTTACTCCAGATTCTGGGCATCACATCACCTCGTGGGTCGAGAGCTTCATATATACCTCTTCGACCGTCTGCTTCACTTCGCCAAAAGAAGTCACCTGCACATTGATGGCAACCAGCCCCGCCAGCACCGGAGCGAGATCTTCTTCCGATCCACTGAAGCGGAACGTGCCGCTTCCGGAGCCCAGATTTATTTCAGAGATCCGCGCATCACTCTTCAGCTTCTCTTGTGCGAGCCCCGGCGAGTCTCCCGCCCAGCTCAGCCGCACTAGCCTGGTTGTCGTAGCCGCTGCGGTCACCTGCTCGATGCTCCCGCTGCGCACCAACCGCCCACGCTCCATGATCCCAATCGAAGTGCAGAAGCCTTCCAGTTCCGTGAGGATGTGCGACGAGATCAGGATGGTCGCTCCCTGATCCCGCAACGCCCGCAGCAGGTTGCGCAATTCCAGGCGCGCCTTGGGATCAAGCCCAGACGCCGGTTCATCCAGCAGCATTACCTTGGGATGATGGATGATCGCCCGCGCAATCCCCAGCCGCTGCTTCATGCCGCGCGATAAGCCGTGAATTAGCTGATCGCGTTTGACCTCCAGATTAACCTGTGCAATGACTTCGTTAATGCGCCCGGCAATCTCGCCCTCGGGGAGGTTGTAGGCATGAGCGAAGTAATCCAGGTACTCCCATACCTTCAGGTCCTCGTACAAAGCAAAGAAGTCTGCCAGATATCCAATGTGCTGCTGCGCGCGTTCCGGCTCCTTCGCCACATCCACGCCCGCAACTATTGCGCGCCCCATCGTCGGCGCGAGCAGGCCCGCAGCCATGCGGATGGTCGTCGTTTTACCTGCGCCATTCGGACCAATCAGCCCAAAGATCTCTCCCATCGGCACGGTGAGCGTCAGGTCATCCACCGCGACCAGGTTGTCGTATTCCTTGCGCAACTGCATCAGCTCAATCATTGATTTGTACGCATGCGAGCGCCTCCTCCAGCACCAGGCGAACGGACGACCGAACGAAACAGACGAACAACACAAGGTACGCAGCTAGCGCCTTCGCCGTTCCATCAAAGAACGCGAGGTTTGCAGCAACATGCAACATCTGTTTATTTCCTCCAGAAAGATTGATTTGGATTTCTTGCTACCGCAGGCGAGACTGGGTCGTCAAATCGTACAGAATCGCGAAGGAACTTGCGGCGCACAACCTGCGTATCGCGAGAGTGGACGAGGTGAGGCCAAGCAAAGGTGACTTTGGTCTTCGAAAAAAATTAGTAGCGGGGTTTGGGGATTCTCTCACGCTCGGTTTGGCGGCCCAGGTGAGAGAACCCCCATAGCGGAAGCGCCAGCTTGTGGGCTGGTGTGCTTAACCCCAGCGGCAGCATTGTAGGCGATTCCTGGGGAAAGACAAGAGTTTTCTCCTTTAATTGCGAACCGGGCCGCCCCAACCATTCCCGAAATGTTTCGGGAGAAAACAAAGGAGCAGCTATGAAGTTCGCAACCGTTTCGAAAACTCTAGTAATGGGATTGGCCCTGCTGTTGGCTTCCAGCGCATTTGCCGCGACCAAGGGCGAGATGACCCTGCTGAACCCCGCAACCGTCAATGGAACCAATCTCAAAGCCGGAGACTACAAACTGCAGTGGGACGGAACCGGCACGGACGTACAGGTCACCATTCTGCAGGGTAAGAATGTGATAGCGAAAGTGCCGGCCAAAGTAGTGGA
>QHVR01000198.1 GCA_003223595.1 Acidobacteriota bacterium | reverse complement strand
AGAACATCTCGCCGGGTTGCGCCCAGGGACATGCGAACGCCGATCTCGTGCGTCCTGCGCGTGGCCGAATAGCTGATGACTCCATAAATTCCTACTGTGGCGAGCACCAATGCGACTGCCGCAAAGATGGTAAGCAACTGCATTTCAAAGCGCGGTTGGGCGGTCGCGTCGGCGACAACTCCATCCATGGTCAAGACTTCGGAGATGGCCAGGTTGCGGTCGAAGGACCATGCGGCCTCTTTCATGGCGGGAGCCGCTGCTGCGGGATCGCCGCTGGTGCGCGCTACCAGCGTGATGTAAGAGACATGGGAGGCGACCTCGGAACCGGAATCACCCAGAAAGTCGTGATTCTGAAAAGCTGCTAAATAGACTTCAGGAAGTGGAGTTGCCGCCCAACTGTCCTGCTTGGCATCTTTCGCGACGCCAATAACCGTGGCCCACCTGGTGGGACTGGCCTGGTCATCATCGAAGGAAATTCGTTTGCCGATGGGATCTTCGCCCGGCCAATACTCAGTGGCGGCGCGCTGATTGATGATGACCACGTCGGCGGCGGTCACATTGTCGGCCTCGGTGACATCACGCCCGCGCAGCAGCGGCAGGCGCATGGCGGTGAAATATCCGGGTGTGACCATGCGGTACACGGAGCGGGGCGATTCGCCGGGACGGGGCTTGGGGCGGCCCTCAATGACGAACGTCGCGCCCCACTGGTCGCCGGCGAGGGGCAAGTGATTGATGCCTCCCGCAGCTTGCACTCCGGGCAGCGTGCGAACGCGGTCGAGCAGTTGGTGGTAAAAGATGGCGCGGCGCGCCGGATCCGCTTCTTTCGTTGCGGCGACGGAGACGATCATCGAAATCACATTGTGGGGGTTGAAACCCGCGTCCACGGCTTGCAGGGCGGAAAAGGTGCGAATCATGAGGCCAGCGCCAATCAGCAGGACCAGGGCCAGCGCGAACTCTGAAATGACGAGCAAGCTGCGCAGGCGGTTGCGGCCGACTCCCTCGCCGTGGCTGCGGCCTCCCTCTTTCAGAGTGTCATTGACGTTGACGGAGGAAGCCTGCAAGGCGGGCGCGATCCCGAAACCGATGCTGGTGAACAGAGTGGCCGAAAACAGGAAAAGAGCCGCGCGCAGGTCGATGGCGACGGTTTGCACGCGTGGAATATTTGGCGGGCTCAACGCGATCAACGCGCGCGCAGCCAAAATAGCCAATCCCAGCCCCAGAGCGCCTCCCACAGAGCCGAGCAGAAGGCTTTCGGTCAGGAACTGACGAAGGATGCGTCCGCGGCGAGCGCCCAGAGCGGCGCGTACGGCCACTTCTCTCTGCCGCGTTGCCGCCCGCGCCAAGAGCATATGGGCCACATTCGCGCAGGTGATGAGCAGGACAAAGGCAACGGCTGCGAGCAGCACAAGCAGCGGAGTCTCGATCGGACCCACAACTTTTTCTTTGAGAGGCGTTACCAGGACATTGCGGTTGGTGCCGGGGAACTGCCGTTCCAGGCGCTGGGTGATAGCCGCGATTTCCGCGCGAGCCTGCTGCAGAGAGACGCCGTCTTTCAGTCGCGCAAAAATCCGCAGGCTATTACCACCTCGGTCGTGAATTCTCGGACCAAAAGCGTTTGGCACCCAAAGCTCGGCACGTGTGGCCCAGAAAGGCGCGAACTGGAATCCCTTGGGCATCACGCCGACGACAATATAGGCGTTTCCATCCAGGATGATGGGCTTTCCGAGCACGTTGCGATCGGCGGAAAATCTGCGCTGCCACAAGCGGTAGCTCAGGATGACTTCGCGGTCGGCACCGTCTTTGTCCTCGCCCTCGACAAACAAGCGTCCAAGCAACGGGTCAATTCCGAGCATGGGGAAAAGACTTTGGGTCACCTTCAAACCGGCGATGTGTTCCGGAGAATTGATGCCGGTGAGGTTGGGAGACCAGTAATCGGCTGCGCCCATGGCGGCGAAAGAATGGCTCTGGTCGCGCCAGTCAACGTAGTTCGCAACCGAAACGGGATCGTCGCCATTCATCAGGATGGTTACCAGCCGGGCGGAGTCGCGATATGCCAGGGGGCGCAGCAGCACGGCGTCGACCACGCTGAAGATCGCGGTATTGGCGCCGATACCAAGCGCCAGGACGAAGACAGTTACCACGGTGAAGGCGGGAGTGCGCAGCAGAGATCGCAAGCCGTGTCGGAGATCCTGAAAGAGCGTCTCCAGGAAACTGACGCCGACGGCGTCGCGGCATTCGTCTTTCGTCATTTCCATGCCGCCAAACTCCAGGCGGGCTCGCCGCAAAGCTTCCTGCTGGGGCACGCCGCGGGTGACCAAGTCGGCGGCGTAGGCCTCGATGTGGAAGCGCATCTCTTCGTCCATTTCACGTTCCATGCGGCGGCGGCGCAGCATGGCGGCGGCCCACGAGCGAAGGCGAGCCCAGGTGTTCATAGCTCCTCCGGCGTGGTCTGCAGGATTCCGGCGATGACCGCGGTCATCTGGTTCCAGCGTTCCGCCTCGGATTGCAGGCGACGTTTGCCTGCAGCGGTCAGCCGGTAGTAGCGCGCGCGGCGCTTATTCTCTGACTCTCCCCACTCGCTGGCTATCCAGCCGTGATGTTCGAGGCGGTAGAGCGCGGGATATAGCGAGCCCTGCTGGATTTCCAGACGCTCTTTGGAAATCTGCTGGATGCGGAGGAGAATCCCGTAGCCGTGCAGGGGGCTGAGGGAGACGGCTTTCAGGATCAGCATGTCGAGGGTACCCTGCAGGAGATCGAGTTGTTTGTCCATGTGCCTTCCTAGATTGTCTAGGAATACGACAGACTCTCCTAGATTGTCAAGGAGAGTGTAGGAACTGAGCGTTTGGCAGGCGTTGCAAGATAAATGCCCGCTTCATGCTTCGGTACTTTTCTTGCGCCCCTCCGGGGCTGATCCGTTTACGTCGTCCCACCCACGGCTTACGCCGTGGGCTGCATTCTTCCGCCGCTTCGCGGCTGGGCATACGAGGTGCTCTATATTCGGCGCGCTTCGCGGGCCCCGGGTCACGTTCAACTTTTCTTTCTGTCTGCCGATGACAAATTAGAGGTTTGTGCGAGCTATGGCTACACAGGATCAGTATGTGGTGTCGGTGGTGGAGAAGTACCGGCTTGCGTTGGAGGAGGGATCGCCTTCGCATCGGGTGGCGGATGAGATTGCTCCGTTGATCAAGCAGTGGGGGCAGGAGTATGTGCAGGGGATTACGATCTCGGGGGCGTACGCTAAGAATACGGCGATCACGCTGGCTTCGCACGTGGATGTGTTGGTCTTGCTGAAGCCCATTCCTGGAGCAGAGATCAAGAGCGTCTTCTGGAGACTATTTGAGTTTCTCACCGACCAGAATTTGAAGGCCAGCACGCGGGAGGTTTCCGTGCGGGTGCCTTGCAAGAAGCTGCAGGTTGATTTGATTCCGAGCTACCGCGAGGGGAAGTCGGGGAACATCTTGTTCAACAAGCGTTCCGGCGAAGCGGTGCATACGGACGTGGGACAGCACGTGCATCTGGTAGGAAGCTCGGGGCGGCAGCAGGAGATTTGCGCGTTGAAAATCTGGCGGGAGCGGAATTCACTGGAGTTTCCGTCGTTTCTGGTGGAACTGGCGATTTTGCGGGCGCTGGAGGGCGAGCGCTTTGGGCAACTGGCGGAGAATGTTCATTGTGTACTTCGGTATCTGGGGAGCAAGTTTGAGTCGGCGGTGATTCGGGATCCGGCGAATTCGGAGAATGTGGTATCAAACGATTTGTCGGAGAAAGCGAAGAAGAGCATTGCGAAGGCGGCGCGGGATGCGATTTATCGGGAGGATTGGGAGAAGATCTTGCAGTGAAGGTGAGTGCGGAGGTGCGGCATCAGCCTCTTAGGCAATCGTCAGATCACTTTTCACTATGCTCAGTTGCGGTAAGGCCGATCAGCAGTTTGCCACCTTGTCGTAAGGTTGCGGTGAGGCGGTGATTTTAACCCATTCTAATGCGAGGTTTTCTCGAGTCGTTCGTCTTTGCTTGCGAGAAGCCGGTTCAACTCTTCGATAAGTGCAGAGAATTTCTTGTGGTCCTTCTCATGCTGAATCTGTCGGCACAGTTCGTTCATTCGCTCTCGTTCGTCGGGGGTCGTGGGAGTTCCCCTCTCTTTCTGAGCGAACGATCATAGCAGATGTAAGTGAGCAGAACTATGCCAAGTTGCGCCAAACCCCTTGTGGCTTCAACGATTTGGAGCGCAAAGGTTCAACGCTCCTGCTCGGAAGTGTTGCCACCCGGCGCGCCATCGGAACTAGCACGCAATTCCAGAACCCTACGGTCAAGCAAGGGCCTTAGTTCACGCGCCAGTTCAATCGCCTCTTCATCAGATTTGGTGCCTATCATCCTTGCCGTTCTAAACTCATCGTAGCACGATATAAATTAGCAGCATTTTCTCAGAAATTCCACAAGAGTGCATTACAGAAAAACACTGCGGCCGAAAAGCCCGGCTTCCCCATTTCACGATGAGTTGCGTCTCGAATAACCCCGCGGGCTAGACTCTCAGTTCCACAACGGTGGCGCCGCCTCCGCCTTCGTTTTGGGGAGGTTCGGCTACCGAGGCCACGTGGGGATGCTGCTGCAGGAGCTGGCGAAGGGCTTTGCGGAGGATTCCCATGCCGCTGCCGTGGACTACGCGGACGCGGGGGAGACCGGCGAGGAAGGCGCGGTCTACGAATTTTTCGACTTCGCGGGAAGCGTCGTCGACGGTCTGGCCGATTACGTTGATTTCCTGGGGAACGTTTGAATCTTCTCTCTCGAGCGAAATCGAGATGCCGCGGGCGCGGGCGGCCTGGACGGGGGTTTCGGCAGGACGGGCGCTCGCGAGGACTTCGGCGATGTCGGCGCGCGCGATCTTCATCTTCATGACGCCCATCTCGACTTCGAAGTGGTTGTCGTCGATTTTGCGGGCGACTCGGGCGGAGCGTCCAGTGGACTTCAGCTTGACGGTGTCGCCTTCAGCGACATGCTTCACCAGTTGCGGCTGGGCGTGAGGATCGCCCTGATCGGCGCCGGTCGCGTGCGCGACGACGGTGGAGTCGAACTGCTCACGGAATTCGCGGCGCAGTTTGGCGATGCGGCGTTCGGCGTCTTTGGATAACTTCTGGGCGGCAACGCGATCCTGAACGGCATTGACGGCCTCGCGCGCGTGATATTCGAAATCGCTCAGCAGGGCTTCCAGCTTCTTTTCCATCTCGCGGACTTTGGCTTGCTGATCTTTCTTGCCTTCCACCGCCAGGCGGTTTTTCTCGCGCTCGAGATCTTGTTGGGCGGTGCGCAGGCGCAGGCGTTCGCTTTCGGCTTCGCGCAGGTCGGCGTGAAGCTTGTCGAGAAACTGGCCTACGTCGCGGGCTTGGCTACCGAGGCGCGATCGGGCGCTCTCGATGATGGAGGGATTCAGGCCGAGCCGTTGCGCGATGTTGATGCCTGCGGACGCGCCGGGAACTCCGATTTTCAATTCGTACGTGGGCTGGAGCGTGGCCTCGTTGAAACCTACGGAGGCGTTGATCACGCCGGGAGTGTTGGCGCCGTAAACTTTTAGGGACGTGTGGTGGGTCGAGATTACGGTCATGCAGCCGATGGCTGCGAAGTGTCCAGCAATGGCGACGGCGAGGGCGGCGCCTTCCTCGGGATCGGTGGCCGAGCCTAGTTCATCGAGGAGCACGAGAGAATTCGCAGTCGCGGTGCGGGAGATGAAATCGATGTTGGTGACGTGGGCGGAGAAGGTGGAGAGATTCTGTTCGATGGACTGGTAATCGCCGATGTCGGCGAGGACGGCGTCGAACACAGGGAGTTCGGCGCGATCTGCGGGAACGGGGAGGCCGGATTGGGCCATTAAGGCAAGGAGGCCTAGGGTTTTTAGCGTGACGGTTTTGCCGCCGGTGTTGGGGCCGGTGATAATCAGCTGGCGGTTGGTGCCTTCCAGTTCTACAGTGATGGGGACTACGGATTGGCCTTTGGGTTTTAGATTGCGCTCCAGGAGCGGGTGGCGGGCGTTGTGGAGAAGAAGGCGGGTGGGTTCGATCGCAGTTTGCGGAAACCCTGGACAGCCTGAGAGGCTGTCCCTACGTGGTCCTTGCTCGTCCCCACGCGGACTTTGCTTCTCCCTAAACAAACCCACTTCTACGCAGTTGTAGTCTTCGGCGAAATGGGCTTTGGCAAATTGCAGCTCTAGTTCTGATAGGGCTTCTAGTGCGGCTAGAATTTCGGCGGATTGCGCGCCTATGAGCTTCGTCATTTCCAGCAGGATGCGGTGGATCTCGGCTTGCTCTT
>QHVR01000197.1 GCA_003223595.1 Acidobacteriota bacterium | reverse complement strand
AAGCGTCGCGCAAGGAATACAGTCTTCATGAGGTTAGCTGCGAGATAGTATCCTATCCGCCCTCAGCGCACTCGCACAACCGGTAAGGCCTTGGGCACACAATCACATCAGCCGGCGAGATCGCCCCGCAGCAACCCCGTCTGATGAAATTCCACAACTGTAACCACGCCTATGGAGTGACTGGGCCGGCGCGCAGCGAATGTTATAATCTGGAGCGAGCAAGTTCCGAGGCGCTTCTCCAGCGCCCATTGCTTAAGTCGGGGAGTGGCTCAGCCTGGTAGAGCACCTGGTTCGGGACCAGGGGGTCGGAGGTTCAAATCCTCTCTCCCCGACCAATTTCTTCAAAATTCCGGCTGCGGCTCGCTTCAGGCACGGTTCGCCATCTCTGAGACGTCCGCAGGTGTTCAGGTACTCGCGAGTCCAGCGGGGTCACTGCACGCTTTGAGGAGGTTTTCGGCGGCGAGTTCGATGTGGTGCTGAGACCGCTCTCGTCGGCAGCTCGGTTGATATCCGGTCTTGGGGATTAAGACTTCAGTCAGTGATGCATCTCTGAGAGAGCGAGGTGGTTTCGACCGAACCCCTGCGTCAAGGTATCGGGTAGTTTGTCGGTGATCTTGCGGGAGCGCCCCAGGGACTGATCATCTCTGCGGCACTCCCGCACCTTAAGAACTTCTACTGGACTAAAAGCGGACACGGAAGCCGAATTCCATCGACCTTGGAGAATACGGACCATTGTTGTTCGACCCGTTGCCTTCTCCAGGCGAGTTGCCGAAGCTTCCAGGAGCACCGAGGGCGATGCCGACCGGATCCAGCAACTGGGCATGGTTCAGAACGTTGGTGAAAACGACCTGGAACTCCGTGCCCACACGCTCCGTGACTTTGATTTCTTTCTTAATGCTCATATCCATGTTCCAGTAGGGCAATCCGGTGAGAATACCCCAGCCTCCGTTTCTAGTATCCAAGCCAAGAATCGGGTTGCGGAAGTTGTTGTACACCGCTTCTGGATTGGCGAAGATATTCACGGGCAAACCACCGTCGCCGAAGCCCGGGGAGCCTGCGGTGCGGTGGATCGAGTTCCCTCCTCTGTATGGCGTGATGGGCACGGCATTCTCGGTGTTTCCATTCGCTAGGAAGTTATTGGAATCTCCTTCACCAAAAGAACCGCCGGCATTGATCGTCCCCACTGGTAGAGGTTGCCCACCGCCGGCGGCGAACAGGGGAGCAAAGGTCCAGCCACCCAGGACATGGCCCAAGACTCCGGACTGTCCCTTGAAGAATGGAGGCTGATACACCACGAACATGGTGTACACAAACCGCCGATCGAAAGCCTGTCTGCCGTACGTCACGTCGAGATTGAAAGGATCGGCTGGCGTATCGGCACTGGTCGCTTGAACGACTGAGCCCGTTCCCAATGCCTTCGACCAGGTAAAGTTCGACTGCATGGTGATGCCTTTCCAGTCGGACATCCTGAGGGTCGCAAAGCCTCCGTTATAGTTTCCATGACCGACGCTGGCATTGATGCCGACGCCCGATGACAACTGTCCCCCGCAACCAGTCTCAGCTCCGGTCGGACAATTCAGTGGCGTGTTCATCATGCTGCGTGGGAAATTGAAGCCGCCACTATCGAGGTCGCTCCATAGGCTCCACACGTTCTGGCTGCTGAGGTTGGTAGTGCCAGCATTGCCTTCGTTGATGGCGACCGCTTGTGTGCAGTTCGCCGCCCCAGCGACATTGCAGTAACCGGTTCCAGCTAGCGCAGTTTCAAAGAACGGTTGCGCCGTGACTGCTCCGACATTGCCAGCACAATTTCCACCCGCGAGGCCCGCCATGCCGCCGCAATATTGCAGCACTAGTTGGGAATAAGCCTTGTCAAACCGCTGCCCCCCCTTCGTCATCATGTACGGGACAGCGTTGACGTTGATGGGTTGATACTCGTGAGTTACTCTTCGACCGATATACCCGAATTCCAGCGTGATGTTCTTGGTCAACTGCCGTTGTATGGTGAGGTCGAACGAGTCCACAACGTTGGGCCTGAAACGGGGATCGAGCGCTTCGCCCGCTCCAGCAGAAACGTTATTAATCCCGGGATAGACCGGTTGAGGTAAGGTCGCGGTGGCCTTTGCGAGGGGCGCCGCCGTTCCGTCTACGCCGATGCGGAAAGCAGTGTTTAAGTCCGATGCGCCGCAGCCTCCGTTTAGTCGATTGGGGGCCAGACACTGCACCGGCTGGATCAAGCCAGTACCCAACAACGGCACTAGCACCAGGTCGACTCCGTTGAGCCTCCCGTAAATGCGGCCGTATCCGCCACGAATGACTGTGCTGTCCCGACCGAGGAGCTTGCCGAAGACGCCTGAACCGTCGAATCGCGGGTTCCAAGCCGCGGCGATGCGGGGACTGAACTCGCCGTAAAAAGGATTGTAAGGATACTTCAGGCCGTTGCTGGTATTTCCTACCAAGGCAAAGCCTACGTCCGGATTGAATACCTGGCCCAGCAACGCAGCGCGCTGGCGTGCTGCCATGTAGCCTTGGACGTCAATCGGCTGGTCCGATTGATCGACGAATTCGACCTGCTTGCCGTTCTTTTCCACCGGTGGCATCTCCAGCGTCCAACCAAGGCCGTACGTCAGCGTGAACGTTGGCTTCATATGCCAGGTGTCACTGAAATAAACGTTGTAATAAGGAATCGTGCTCTGGTCGAATGCCGGCGTAAGAGGAGGATTCAGCGTCAGGTTTGGCCCGGAACGCGTATAGGCGATCTGTGAGGCGGAAACGATACCCAGCACCGCCGCCACATCACGACCCCAGACGCTTGTGCTCCCGCCATTCGCAGTCCATGCGTCCGGGGCGGTGATAGTGACGCCAGTACCAGCGCCAGCCGTCGTACCGAGCTGGTACACCAGTTGGTAATTGATGCCTCCACCGTTATCGGTGCGTTGGTGCCAGTTGAAGTTGTGCTGGTAAATGCCTCCTAACTGAAACAGGTGGTTACCTCTCAGCAGCGTCAAATCATCCCGGACCATGTGGTCCTTCCCGTCCCAGAAGCGGGTACGGGTTTGCTGCGTGTTAACGTTGAAAGGACTCAGATTCTGATCGCGCGACTCGCCCAGTGGCTCTAGGGCTCCTGCCAGTCCCGGGACTTGTACCACGTCGCCGGCCCGTCCCCACGCCCACCAGTTCCGCAGGAAGCTGTAATGAATGTCGTTGGTGACATTCGAGCTGATATTTGTGGTGAGTCCAGCCGCCAGATACCAAGGCTCCTGCGGATTGGTGGATTTGGATGATGGCACGCCGATTTTATCGCCGGGAAAGAAGCCCCCGATATCAATCTGATCGATCGTGGAGCGAGTCAACTTGAAGTAGCGATAGGTTGACATGAAATGCCACTTGGCACCGAAGTCGTGATCCAAGCGCGCGACTCCAAAGTTGGAAGTTTGCGGGATTCCGACATTGGCCGAGAAACCCAGAACATTGATCCCGTCACAGCGGGAGCCGGCGGCGCACGCAGCGTTCGACTTTGGTTCAAATTGCCAGAGTTGCTGCACGGCAGGACTGATTCCAAAACCGCGGGGATCAAGCGTCTTCAGGTCGTAAGTGGCGCCGGTCGGGTCCTGCAAAATTCCAAGCCGCATGTTAGCGGAGGGAACTTCCTTGTTGATGGTGGTGGTATTGGGATAGCGGAAGCCCTCGTAGTTGGCAAAGAAATATGTCTTCCCTCCCAGAATCTCTTTTGAAATAAGCGGACCGCCCACGGCGCCTCCGAAGCGGCTGTAATGAAAGCTGGGCACCCGCACACCGTTGAAGTTGTTGTCCCAGGTATTCGCCGAGAAGTTGTTGTCCAAATAGTATTCGTAAGCCGTGCCATGCCACGCGTTGGTGCCGCGCTTGGTCACGACCTTCACTTCGGCTCCGGCTGAGCTGTTGAAGTCCGCAGTCTGGTTGGCCGTATTCGTCTTGAACTCTTCCACGCTATCTGCTGGAGTAGGCATCACGCCAGTTGCGCCGGCAGCGACGCCAGCACTCTGATTCGCAATTCCGCCGGTCGGATCTCCGGCAAAAGAGGCGGTATACACGCTCATGCTGCCGTCCATATCGTTGGTGTTGTTGCCGCCATCCAGAGAGAAATAACTCTGGTCGACTGCGGCGCCTGCCACACTGCCGT
>QHVR01000196.1 GCA_003223595.1 Acidobacteriota bacterium | reverse complement strand
CGCCGAGATTGCGCCCGGCCTGGCCGAAGATCTTCGGCATCTGCTTGCGGCCGTCTTCCATGGCGAGCGTTACCGATAAGAGCGATCCCATGACTACGACAAACAGAATCGCGTTCTGACTCAAGCCAAACCACAGCAGGGCCAGCGGCCACCAGCAAATGCTGGGGAGGCTCTGCAGGCTGACCAGCAGGCCGCCCATCGTGTCTTCCAGGAATTTGTTGCTGGCGACGCCGAGACCGAGAACCATCCCAAGCAGTACGGAGATCCCGTAGCCGATGAGGACGCGCTGCATGCTGACGCGGATGGCGATCCAGTAGCTGTGATCGGCGAACCCGGCGTAGAGCGATTCGGCGACTCCCCAAGGAGAAGGGAATAAGTATGGCGGCCAAATCTTCAATTCAGAGAGCAGAATCCAAAGGCCCAACAGCCCGGCGTAGAAAACAATGTAGCGCAGAGCGCGTTTCATGCGGAGACTCCTGGCTCGATGCGAGGCTTTACTCCGGCGTTGTATTCGGCATCGAGCGAGCGGTTGATGTCGTCGCGCAGTTCGTCGAGCACTTCGCGCGCCGCCAGTGCGACGGTTGGGTCTTCAAGGCTGCGCGGACGGGGCAGGTTGATAGGGAATTCGCTTTTGACTCGGCCCGGGCGGAATGTGAGCAGGACGACGCGATCTCCCAGGCGAACCGCTTCGCGCACGTTGTGGGTGACGAAGATAATCGTGCGGCCCGTGTTGCTCCAGATGCGCTCCAGTTCATCGTGCAGCAGGTCCCGGGTTTGCGCGTCGAGAGCGGCGAACGGCTCGTCCATCAGCAGAACGTCTGATTCGGTCGCCAATGCGCGGGCTATGGCGACACGCTGGCGCATTCCACCGGAGAGTTGGTGAATGTAGCTGTTCTCAAACTTTCCCAGATGCACCAGGCGCAGGTAATGCTGCGTCTTCTCGCGGCGCTCGGCTTTGGGCAGGCCTTTCATTTTCATGCCGAACTCCACGTTTTGCGCGACCGTCAGCCAGGGGAAAAGCCCGTGGTCCTGGAAGATCATGATGCGGTCGGTGCCGGGACCCTGGACGAGATTGCCATCCACCTCAATCTGGCCTGAGGTTGGGGCCTGCAGGCCGGCAATCAAGTGCAGCAAAGTGGACTTGCCGCAGCCCGAGGGGCCCACGATGCACAGAAATTCTCCGGCGCGGACGTCGAGATTGATGCCCTCGAGAGCTAGCAGTCGCTCGCCCGATTGCGTGCGATAACTTAAGCAGATTTCGCTGAGCCCTACCTTGGGGACTGCCAATCCATGTGCCCGGTCCACCGGCACTGGGCCAGGGCGGGCAGATGCATGCCCGGGCAAGTTGAGGGGAACTGGAAATTGACGCGGAACGCTTTGCGTACTCATTCAATAGCCTTTCGATTTTTCTCAGCAAGAACTTGATTGAGCAGGGCCAGGTCATACAGCCGCGAAAGATCGGGCATTTGGCGCCCGAGAAATCCGGCATCGAACGCCTGCTTGGCGGCGGCATTCAGTTGCGCGTGTAGCGGATCGTAAGTGATCTGCAGGCGAGAAAAAGAATCATCCAGCACGGCAGCGGGCAGAGCTTTGCCGGTTTCACGTTGGATCTGCTGGTTCAGCAGCTTCTTCGCTTCGACCTGATGAGCATTGATCCAGTCGGTCAGATCGAGGTTCGCGCGGATCCAGTTCTTTACCAGGTCGGGATGCGCGTTGAGGAACTTCGTATTGACTACGAGCAGTCCGATCACGAATTGCCCATTCGGCCAGAGAGTTCGTTCGTCCACGAACAGGCGCCCATTGCCTTCCCGGATCAGGCGGGTGGCCCACGGTTCCGGGGCCCACGCGGCGTCGAGATCTTTTTTCAGAAAAAGCGTGAGCTGGTCGGGGTTGGCCATGGGGATGATCTGCACATCACCGCCCTTGTCATTCGTTTTCATGCCGTGCTGCTTGAGCCAGTTGCGCAGGGCGACATCTTGCGTGTTGCCGAACTGCGGCGAGGCCACGCGCTTCCCGTGAAAATCCTCCGGGCGGTTGATCCCCGCATCGTTGCGGACAATCAGGGAAGCTCCGCCACTGGCAGCTCCCGAAACGACGCGAAGCGCTTCGCCGTTGGAGCGAACATATCCATTGATGGCCGGGTTCGGGCCTACATAGGTCATATCGATGGCGCCGGCGAATAGCGCTTCGATGGCGGAAGGGCCGGCGTTGAAGCTGGTCCACTGCACCTTCACCTGCGGTCCCATGGCCTTGTCGAACCATCCGTTCGCCTTGCCGACCATGGCCTGGGCATGGGTGATATTGGGGAATGCGCCTACGCGGATCGTATTGCCAGATTGGCTCCACGCGGGAATCGCGAGACTCAGCCAGAAGCAGATAGCGAGCGCCGGGCGGGTAAGCATGTGTGCAGCCGTTTCCATTGTGGATTTATAAAGCATTCAAGCAACAATGTCTATCGGAATAATAGACATAATCAACATAGAGGACATAGCAAGCGGATTGCCATCCTGGCTGACGTGGAGCAAACAATTTAGCTGAATATTTTCAACAGCTTGCCCGCTGGCCAGTCGCGCGGCGCGGACAGCGGGGCGCAGGGAGGAAGTGCAAGTGTTTTCACTTGCGGTTAGAAAAGTTTCACGCGTAATGACTGTTCGGCAGGTTCTTGCATCCAAACGCGTCACACCACAAATCTACTTTGCGGAAACGCGCAGCAGTTGCAGCGTAACGTTATCCGGACCGCCCCGCTCTAGGGCCATCCTCACCAGCTTCATGCAGGCGTCGGCAAGAGGCCGGGTACCAGCTGCCTGAGCCAAATCCTGGTCTCCCACTACGCCCCAGAGCCCGTCCGTGCAAAGAAGCAGGACATCGTTTTCTTCCAGCGAGAGCGGTTGTTCTGAAACCTGCGGAGAAATTACGTTGCCCGAGCCGAGAGCTGCGGTCAGGATATGGCGTTGGGGATGTGACTCGGCATCTTCGGAGCGAACGATGCCGCTCTCGACCAGACGGCCAACATAAGAATGGTCGCGGGTGAGCTTTGATGTCGATTCGCCGCGGACCAGGTACAAGCGGCTGTCGCCCACGTGCGCGAAGTAGAGTTGTCGATCCACGATGGCGAGAGCAGTGCAGGTGGTGCCCATGCCATAAAACTGAGGGTGCTCGAAGGCATAGCGCTGGATGCTGTCGTGGGCAGCGAGAAAGGCATTCAGCAATGCCGCCTGGGGATCGCCGGCGAAGTCGCGATCGTAGAGATGGCGGACGGTCTCGACCGCGATCCGGCTGGCTTCCTGACCGCCTTCGTATCCACCCATGCCGTCGGCCACGATGGCGAGGCGCCCCTTGCGGCGGAATTCTTGATCTGTATCCGGCTCCCAGTAGAGAAGGGAATCCTCGTTATTCTCGCGCTGCAGGCCGACGTCGGTCAGGCTGGCGGTTTCGATCCCTGGTCTTGGAGTCTTACAGTCCACCGGCATAGACGAGGTCGAGAGTGGCTTATCTGATGACACAATGCGCCGTTATGAGTCCCAGGCGCGCTTCAGCCCCATGACATTATACGGGAAGGCCCGACAGTGACGGTGCGCACCGGAATCCCCACACAAAGACTGTGTAGCCTAACGGATCACGGCGATTTGGGCAAAGAAAAAAGCCGCTGCAGCAGCGGCTCTCTCTTTTGAGTTCTGATACTCAGCCCGTTTATTTCCCGTTGTGTTTATCTTTCGCGATGCGCGCGCTCATGTGATTGGCTTCGCGATTGAGTTGGCGCTGGTCTTGCTTGGTGAGATGGCCGTTGTTTTTGGCCATATCGCGCTTCTCATTTTTCTG
This sequence comes from Acidobacteriota bacterium, assembly GCA_003223595.1. Taxonomy (GTDB): domain Bacteria; phylum Acidobacteriota; class Terriglobia; order Terriglobales; family Acidobacteriaceae; genus Sulfotelmatobacter. Next base: position 233 of record QHVR01000196.1, on the reverse strand, counting down.
CAGGCGTTTTTCACCGCGTTCCAGACGACGGGTTTCACCCGGCGTGAGTTTCCCATTCTTTACGCCAGTCGCGATACGCTTTTGCTGATTGGTTTCGCGATGATTGATCTGGTTAACGCGGGGATGTCCGGGATCGACACGGCCCGGTCCGGCTCCGGCTGTTTTGCTGTTCTGAGCTTGAGCAGAAGCTGATCCGACGAACATCAGACCACCCGCTGCCAGGATGAGCAGAG
>QHVR01000195.1 GCA_003223595.1 Acidobacteriota bacterium | reverse complement strand
CGGTAGGTTCCCTCCGTGCTATCAACACGGCCGAAATGTCCTTTCTCAACGCCTACCCCACTGCCGGATATGCCACCCTTGCAGCGCTCGCTTCGGGTGGAGTGCACCCGTGCATTGCGTCTTCTACGAGTGCGTGCCTTATCGATGACAATATTGCAACAGCCAACGCTGCGCCCGGGAAGAGTGGCTATATCTTTACCGGGAATGCAAATACGTCCACGTATTTCGCGTCGGCAACACCTGTGGTTCCAAATGTGACAGGAGTTCGCAGTTTCTGCTCGTTCGAAGATGGCACGGTCCGGGTTGATACTAACGGGGGCGCGATTGCGTCACATGCTGCCTGCGTCGCACTTCCGGGTATGCAGTAGAACGCCACTGTAGCTATTTCCGCCAGCATCGGCAGTTTTGGATACTGCAGTCGCTGCGGATTACCTTCGTGATGTCGCCTTCATTACCTACCTGCGCGACTTGATCCTTGATGTGTTCCAATCGCGGTATGGCAACGCCTGCTCTGAAAATGGAAGCGACCCAGTCTGGGAGCGCGGCCCTGTTCAGTTCTCCTGAGAAACGGCGGCTCGTCATTTCGCTGCTGCTGGCGCTGGTTACACTCGCCCTCTACAACCCAGTCACTCAGATGGGATTTGTCAAAGTTGATGATCCTGCATATGTGACCGCCAATCGGAACGTGCAAAACGGTCTCACCTGGAAGACGATGCGCTGGGCCTTTGTCAGCACAGACGCAGCCAATTGGCATCCTCTTACCTGGCTTTCGCATGCACTCGATTATCAACTCTTCCATTTGAAAGCCGCGGGACATCACTATGACAGTCTGCTGCTGCACGCGTTATCGGTAGTGCTCTTGTTCTTGTTCCTGGAGTCGATCACCGGCTATGCCGGTCGTAGCATGGCGGTGGCGGCTCTGTTCGCCGTGCATCCGATGAACGTCGAATCCGTGGCCTGGATTTCTGAACGTAAGAACGTTCTCTGTACGGTGTTCTTCTTTCTGGGGCTCTATGTTTATCAGTGGTACGTTACACATCCTGAACTGAAACGGTATTTCGCTGTCGTTGTCACCTTTGCCCTGGCCTTGATGGCAAAGCCCATGGCAATCACCTTCCCCTGCGTGCTTCTTCTGCTCGACTACTGGCCTTTGCGGCGCTTGAACCTGAGGACGTCGGATGCCGGTGAGTTGACTGATCGAACGCGATCAGTCTCCTGGTTGTTACTTGAAAAGCTGCCCCTCCTGCTGCTCTCCGTAGCCAGCGGAATCATTACCGTCATAGCTCAAAAGGGCGGGGGCGCACTCCGAACTGAGTACGGATTGCCGCTGCGCTTGGGGAACGCTGCCATTTCTTATGCGCGTTATATCGGGAAGGCATTTTGGCCGTCGAAGCTGGCAGCGCTTTATCCGTTCCCCCGCAATGGAGTGCCCACATGGCAAGTCGCGGCCGCGGCGCTTCTGATTGTCTCAATCTCTTGCGCAGCATTGTTCCTGACCAAGAAGCGCTATTTGGCCTTTGGCTGGTTCTGGTTTCTGGGAACACTTGTGCCCGTCATTGGTTTGGTGCAAGTCGGCGAGCAATCGATGGCTGACCGGTATGCATACATCCCTTTTGTCGGATTGTTTATTGCCGTGGTGTGGGGCTTGGCGGATTGGGCGAGTATCCGCAAAATATCTCCGTCTTATTTGGCCCTAGCCGTGACGATTTGGACTTTCGCGCTTGCACTCTGCGCGCATGCGCAGATGAAGTACTGGGCGAATACGAAGGATCTTTGGTCGCATACTCTGCAGGTAACGGGTTCCAATTTTGTGGCGGAAGACAATCTGGGCGCCGAACTGCTCGAAGAGGGAAAAATCGAAGCAGCCCGCGAACGATTTCAGGCCGCGATCAACATCAATCCAAAGGATCCGTTTAGCCAATTGAATATCGGCGTTTGCGATAAGCAGATGGGCAACCTGCAAAGTGCTGCGGAACATTATCAGGCAGCGCTTAAGCTTTCCGTGGACCCCAATGTCCGGGCGGCGGCATTCAGCAACCTGGGGTCTTTGTACCGCAGGCTGCACGAGTACCAGGCTGCACGCGGGAACTATGAGGCTGCGCTTCGCATCAACCCGGAGAGCGCGATGCCTCTGATCGGATTGGGGCTGGTAGCGTATAAGACCGGCGATGCGGCGAGCGCAGTGAACTATTGCTCTAGGGGACTGGCCCTGGGACCCTCCGACGTCGGGTACGTTCTGCTGGCCCGGGCCTTGGAAGCGGCAGGGCGAAAGTCCGAGTCTTCCGCGGCCCTGGAACAGGCAAAAAGACTTGCTTCTGATTTCGGAGCAGCGCAAGACGAAGCCTCGCGCCTTTTGGCGGAGTAGTCAGCTTACCTCGCATTTCCTGCCGTGTACCGAGGGACAGTCAGTCATGACTTCCGTAATGTTGGGACCTCTTTTCTGTCCGTCAGTCCTGAATATAATTATTCTTAGAGCGAATGCTCCATTCGTCCGCTATGCCTGCGATTGAAATTCTTGGTCTGGAAAAAATCTACAAGGTCGGCTTCTGGCGCAAGCAGACCCGGCGAGCGCTACATCCCCTGCATCTCACCGTGGAGAATGGCGAAATCTTTGGGTTCCTGGGGCCCAATGGCGCTGGCAAAACTACGACCTTGAAAATGTTAATGGGCCTGGTCTTCCCGACCGCCGGAACGGCTCGCATTCTCGACCGCGACTGGACCGAACCGGAAGTGAAAGCGCAAATCGGCTTCCTGCCCGAACAGCCCTACTTCTACGACTATCTGACCGCCCATGAACTGCTCGACTACTACGGACAGTTGTCTGGAGTGCCCGCGAAAGACCGTAAGCGCCGCATTGATGAAGTCCTCGCGCGCGTCGGCCTGACGGATGTCAGGGGCGTCCAGTTGCGCAAGTTCTCGAAAGGCATGCTGCAGCGCGCGGGAATCGCTCAAGCCATTCTGCACGATCCCAAGCTCGTGTTCTTTGACGAGCCGATGTCAGGCCTCGATCCGCTGGGACGCCGCGAAGTTCGCGATCTCATGGAACAGTTGAAGCACGAAGGCAAGACCGTCTTCTTCTCCACTCACATTCTTTCCGACGCGGAGGCTCTCTGCGATCGCGTGGCCATTATTCACAAAGGAGAGCTGCGTGGCGTGGGAGCGGTGGCAGACTTGACCTCCAGTGTGCAGGGCAAAGTGGAAGTGGTGTGGCAGGGCACGCAGGTGCCGGCATCCATGAAGGCACTTGGCGCCGAGTGCCATATCACCGGCGACACGGTTCGCGCCGTCATTGCCGACACCCAGCAGGACGCCGCCATTGACGCGCTTCGCCGCGAGCGTCTCCGCCTCATTGCCATCACTCCGCTGCGAACCTCGCTGGAAGCTTACTTTGTAGAAAAACTGCAGCATTCCCAAACCACAGCTGGAACTACCGTATGAGCGCCCGCATTGTCCATATCGCCTCGAACACGTTTCGCGAAGCGGTTCGCGATCGCGTTCTCTACAACTTGATTGCGTTCGCGCTTCTGCTGTCAGGAGCAGCCATCTTTATCGGTCAGATCTCGATCGAGATTGAGCGCCTTGTGGTCGTGAATCTCGGTCTCACCGCCGTTTCGCTTTTCGGGGTGGTCATCGCCATCTTCATCGGTATCGGGCTGGTTTCGAAAGAAATCGAAAAGCGCACCTTGTACACCGTCCTCTCGCGCCCGGTGCGGCGCTGGGAGTTCATTGTCGGCAAGTTCTTTGGGCTGGCTGGCACGTTGGTCGTGAACACGTTTTTCATGGCCATCGGGGTCTTCGCCGCTCTGCTCTATGTGGCACACAAGTTCTCTTCGTCCGACGCCTTTATTCTGGTCGCGTTGTATTTCATCGTTCTTGAATTCTTGATTCTTTGTTCTCTGGCGCTGCTGTTTTCGTCCTTTTCCTCGCCGCTCCTGTCGGCGGTGTTCACCTTCGCCCTTTTCATCATTGGCAGCTTTGCCGACGATCTCCGTGGATTTGCGGCCATGACCCACGGCATCGCCCGCTGGTTCGCCACTGCGGCCGCCTACCTGGTTCCAAACTTTTCCGCGTTGAACGTGATCAGTGCGGTAGCGCATCAGCAGAGCGTTGGCGGCCAAGTGGTGCTGCAGAACTCGTTGTACGCGCTGTTTTACTCAGCGATGGTCTTGAGCGGCGCCGTTCTGATCTTTGAGCGCAGGAACCTGAAATGATGGGGCTGAATGCAACCTGGAGCCGCGCCCGATGACTTCGCGGCGCAGCACAACAACGGTCGCAGCAATCTGCCTGGCAGTGTCGATGGCGGCCAGCGTTCTGCTCTTGCACCGCGTAGACGAGATCCGGCCCCGGGCCA
>QHVR01000194.1 GCA_003223595.1 Acidobacteriota bacterium | reverse complement strand
CTTCCTCTTTATCGTGCTGGCATCGGTTGGCCTGCCACTGCTCAACGGATTTGTGGGGGAATTCCTGGTGTTGTCCGGCGCGTTCCAGGCGAAGCCGCTTTATGGAATCCTGGCGGCTACGGGAGTGATCTGGAGCGCTTGTTACCTGCTCTGGATGTTCCAGCGCGTGTTCTACGGAAAAGTAACTCATCCCGTGAACAATTCGATTGGCGATCTGATCGGATTTGAGAAAGCCGCGATCTGGCCCTGCGCCGCAGCAGCTCTGGTGATGGGCGTTGCTCCTATCATGTGGCTGGCGGCCATCGATCCCGCGGTGCAGGCTGCACTCACGCCATTCGCTCAGGTGGTCAGTAAGGTGGTGGTGCAATGACCCTCCTCCTTGCGCAACTGCAGACCATTCCTCAATCCATTGATTACGTGCGCATCTTGCCCGAGATCGTCCTCTCCCTCTTCGGCATTCTGGTAATGGTGCTCGACCCGCTGGTGGACGAAGAGAACAGTCAGAAAGCGTTGGGTTACATCAGCTTCATAGGAACGCTCGGCGCGCTGCTCGCCACCTGGTACATGGCGCAATCGCCGGGCCTCGCCTTCTCCAACATCGTTCGCGTGGACAGTTTCAGCATCTTTTTCACTTTTCTCGTAATCGCGATCGCGGCGGTGGTCATTCTCACCTCGTTCGAATACATGACCGTGCAGCGCATCCGCGCCGGAGAGTACTACGCCCTGATCCTGTTCAGCGTCGTCGGCATGGCCTTGATGGCCTCCGCCGTCGAGCTGGTGATGATCTTCATCGGCCTTGAGATCTCCTCCATCTCCACCTACATACTGGCCGGATTCCGTCGTCACGAGGCCTCCAGCAGCGAATCATCGCTGAAGTATTTCCTGCTTGGCTCGTTCGCCACCGCGTTCTTCCTCTACGGCGTAGCCCTCATATTCGGCGCTACAGGCTCAACCAATATCGACATAATTTCGCAGAAGTTGCAGTCCGGCAACATTGGCCTGCTGGTTTATGCGGCTATGGCCATGATGTTCGTCGGCCTGGGATTCAAAGTCGCTATCGCCCCTTTCCACATCTGGACGCCCGACGTCTATGAAGGCGCTCCCGCCCCAGTCGTGGGCTTCATGTCAACAGCTCCCAAGGCCGCCGCCTTCGCAGTCCTCCTCCGGGTGGTCTTTGCCATCAATGCTCCAGGACGCTTCTGGTTTCTCTGGGTCGCCGCTGCCCTCTCCATGACCCTGGCTTACTCGTCGATCGCCCACGCCGGATACCTGCTCGTCGCCTTCGCCATGACCACGCCAGAGAATTCGGTGACGGGGATTTCCGCGGCCATGTTCTACACCGCCGCTTACGCCGCCATGAACGTCGGCGCGTTCGCCGTTGTCAGTCATTTCGCCAATGCCGGCGAGCGCTACGTCAATTTAGAAGACTACGAAGGCCTGGGCCGGTCGTCCCCGCTCCTGGCGGCTACCCTAACGATTTTCCTACTGTCGCTGATCGGAATTCCAATCACGGGCGGCTTCTTCGCCAAGTTCTACGTCTTCAGCGCCGCTCTCCGCGCCGACCTCGTCTGGCTCACGCTGATTGGTGTCGTCAACAGCGCCATCGGCGCGTATTACTATCTCCGGATCATCGTTGTGATGTACATGCGCGAATCGCGCAAGGAGGTCCCCGTCGCCCCCGTTTCTTTCGGCCTCGCGACAGCATTGGCGCTGAGTGTTTTTGCAACACTGTACCTCGGACTTTTGCCGAACCGAATTCTTCAGGTCGCTCAGCACTCGGCGCAGGATTTGCTGCCCCTACCGAGTGCCGCCGCTGCCGCCCAAATCCCGCAACCAGCGCCCAGTTCCGCCCATTAGCGCCGGGGCAAAATTTCTGTTGTTAACATTTGACAACCCGAGTGGGCCGCGTGCATTATGTGTCCACTAGTTTTTCGCTCGACCTCTCAACAAAGTCGCAGTGGCCCGAAGGAGAACACCATGTCCCAACTCATTCGCTCGCTTTGGTCCGACGAGCAAGGACAGGATATTGCCGAGTATGCCGTGATGCTCGCCGTGATCCTGGTTCTGGTAGTCGGAACGGTTCGCTTGATCGGTTCGAATTCGAATAATGCATTCTCCAGCGTCGCCAGTTCGCTGCAGTAAGTCGAACAAGTTTGTAGCCGCTTACATCGCCAGAAGAGATCCTATGACACGATTTGCTCCACGCTTCGCTTTTGCCGTGTATTACCGATTTACCTGGCGTGCGGCTGCAGCGCAGCTTGGAGGAAAGATGAGCCTCTAACGGCCACCTCAAACAAGCTTAGCTGCCAGCCGCGATCCACCGATCGCGGCTTTTGTTTTCCAATCGAATCCAAAGGAGATCCCAGCCCATGATCGTCAACATGTCGGAGAAAGCAACGGAGGAACAGATCACGCACGTGATCGATAGAATTCGCGAAGCGGGATACAATCCGCACGTCACTCGCGGCACCGAGCGCACCATCGTGGCCGCCGTCGGTAGCGGGCGCCGGCACGAGATCGAAGCCCTGCAAGTCGCGCCCGGCGTGGATAACGTCGTCGCCATCGCCCAGCCTTTCAAGCTCGTCAGCAAGCAGGTGCATCCTGAACGCACGATTGTGCAGATCGATGGCGTACAGATCGGGGGTCCAGAAGTCGTCGTCATCGCCGGGCCCTGTTCCGTGGAGTCTCGTGAACAGTTACTGCAGACTGCCCATGCCGTGAAGCGCGCCGGCGCGTCTATGCTCCGAGGCGGCGCCTACAAGCCGCGCACGTCTCCCTACGATTTTCAGGGGCTGGGTATCGAGGCGCTCAAGATTCTGAGCGAGGCTAAGAAAGAAACCGGGCTACCCATCGTCACCGAAGTGATGAGCACCGAGGATATCGATCTCATCTCCGAGCATGCCGACATGCTGCAGGTGGGTGCGCGCAATATGCAGAATTTTGCGTTGCTGCGGCGCCTCGCAACCAGCAATAAACCAATCCTCCTCAAGCGTGGACCTTCAGCCACCGTTAAGGAATGGCTCCTCGCCGCTGAGTATCTACTGTCCGGCGGTAATCGGAATGTTGTCCTGTGCGAGCGCGGCATCAAGACCTTCGAAAGCGAAATGCGCAATACCTTCGACCTCGCCGCCGTGGCCTTGGCTCGCGATCTTTCTCACCTGCCCGTGGTCGCCGATCCATCCCACGGAACTGGCAAGCAGAGTCTCATTGCCCCCGTTTCCCGTGCGGCAGTCGCGGTGGGTGCAGATGGTTTGATTATTGAAGTCCATCCCTGCCCCGAACGCGCCTTGTCCGACGGTCCCCAGTCGCTGGATTTCGAGGGCTTCGAGAAGGTCATGCGCGGCCTCGGGGAGCCATTGCGAAGAACCGCCAGCCTCCCGCACGCGGCCGCAGCCGTCTCGTGAACGTGCAGCAATCACGTAGGGACAGCCCCTTGGGCTGTCTAACCGCGAAGCGGCGCAAGAATGCACACACCGTATCTACGTCGGGTGAGGAGACAATGCGAAGCACGGCGTGAAAGCAGACTTCGATCGCTGGCCAGCTGTCCCCGCTCACACTCCCCTTTCCAGTGGACAAACGAAACGATTCGTTATAAAAAGAAATACTGCCGCCAGCATCCGTCCCTGCTGAAGTGGAAGCGGCATCCCACATACCGTGCTCAACGAAGAACGCCGACGCGCCATTCTCGACCTCCTCACTAATCAGGGCCGAGTGCTAGTCACCGAACTGGCCAGCCAATTCGAAACCTCTCAGGTTACGATTCGCAAAGACCTCGAGATCCTGCACGCGCACGGCCTGGTGCACCGTACGCACGGCGGAGCTCTCCCCTCCCGCGAGGGCGCGCTCGAAGATCCCACCCTGCGCGAAAAAGAAAAGCTGCACCATCAGGAAAAAATGCGCATCGCCGAATGCGCCGTCGAAAAGGTGAAAGAGGGCCAGGTCCTGATTCTCGACTCCGGAACTACCACGACGGCCATCGCCCGAGCCCTTCGAAAATTTCAAAATCTCACGATCATCACCAATGCCGTAAATATCGCCGCCGAACTGACGGGAACCGCCGTGGAAGTCATCCTCACCGGGGGCACCCTGCGCAAGAATTCTTTTTCTCTCGTGGGCCCCATTGCCGAAGAAACTCTGCGCCGCTTGAGCGCAGATATCCTGTTTCTCGGCGTGGACGGATTCGATGTTCACTTCGGCCTGAGCACTCCGAATCTTCTGGAAGCGAAAGTGAATCGCGTGATGGTTGAAATCGCGCGCCAGACCGTAGCCGTCTGTGATGCCAGCAAATTCGGCCGCCGCAGCCTGTCTCTGATCGCTCCCACCTCGTCACTCCACGAAGTGATCACCGACCGCGGTGCTCCCAAGTCCGATGTGCGCGCCCTGAAGCAGGCTGGCATAGAAGTAACGCTGGTCTAAGTATTCCAATAGCTCGGAAGAGCGTTCTTGAGGGCGCGTCTCCGCAAGCATCAAGTGCGCGCTTTAGCCCCGGAGCATCATGCCACGTTTCGACGTCACCATCGCCGGCGAACTGAATCTCGACCTCATCCTCTATGGCCTCCCCGAGCAACTGCAACCTGAACGCGAACTCCTCGCCGACCGCATGATGCTCACGCTAGGCGCGTCGTCCGCCATTGTCGCCCATAATCTCTCCGCGCTCGGGAGCCGCGTAGGCTTTCAATCCCGCATCGGCGATGATCCCCTTGGCGCCCTCGCGCTCGAGCGCCTGCAGCAAGGCGGAGTCGATACCTCTCTCGTACGCCACGTCCCCGGGGCGATCACCACAGGTCTGACCGTAATCCTGCATCACCAGTCGTGGCGCAACATTCTCACCTATGCGGGAACTATCGCCGAACTGAAATTCGAAGATCTGGATCTCGATTATTTATCCGACTCCCGCCATTTCCATCTCTCCTCGTATTACCTGCAGCGCGCGCTCCGACCCAAAGTCGGCGAGCTGTTCCAGTTCTTAAAATCCAAAGGGCTGACCATCTCTCTGGACACGAATGATGATCCTGAGGACTTCTGGGAAGGTAATTTGAAGGACGTTCTGCAGTATGTTGACGTATTCCTACCCAATGAACGCGAAGCCTGCAAGGCCGCGGGCACAGATGATCTGGAAACCGCAATCCGCGAACTCTCTGGTCTGGTGCCGTTGCTGGTCGTGAAAATGGGCCGCCAAGGAGCCATCGCTCAGCGGGGCAGCGAAAGATTTACAAGTCCCGCCAGGCTGGTGGACGCTGTCGATCCCGTGGGCGCCGGCGACAGCTTCGACGCGGGCTTCCTCCACGAGTACGTGCGAGGTGCCGATATGCCCAGCTGCTTAGCGAGCGGCAACCTGGCTGGCGCCCTATCGACCACCCGCCCCGGAGGAACTGAAGCGTTCCGGGACAAGCAGCACCGGGCTGAATTTATGGCGAAACAGGCGGAGCGGACCCAAGCGCGCTAAGCAACAACATCTACTTCCCGCTCACCTCCAGCAGCAGGTGATCCTTAATCTCAGCCTTCAGCCGCGGAGCCTTGCCCTGCTCTGCCTGCACGCTCCCGTACGACTTCCCATCGGAATAATCGACGACCTCATAAGACCCAGGTTTCAAGCCGCGCAGCTCGACCTCTCCCGAGAACGGCTTCCCTGGCTCCGCGAAGAAGGCATAATACATCCTGCTGTCCTTCGCGATCGCGTATCCCTCGGGCACATCGTAGC
>QHVR01000193.1 GCA_003223595.1 Acidobacteriota bacterium | reverse complement strand
GTCAGAGTCGATATCGGTCAGCGGCCCCATCGTCCCGCCATACCCCACTCGCAACAAATAGAAGTCCTCGGGATGTTCGCGATATTCGCTGAGCAGTGGAATGGCGTTGAGACCTGAGCCGTAATGATGCAGTTGGCGCTCTAGGCGGCGATCCTTGGCCGCAAAAATGAAATCCCAGTACCGGCGCGCGCTCCCGTTGTATCCCCAGTGCGGAATCGTCGGATCATAACCGAGAATCGCGTTCAGGGTCACTTCGGCTTTGTCTTTATACCCGAAGTATTTTGTCCAGGCATAGACCTCTTCCTGGCCGGTTGAATCCCAAGGCATCTCACTGCCGAAGGGATACGCTTCCCCTCTCCAACGCTCCGCGCGTGCGCGCATTTTGGCCTCAAGCGTGTCCGCTTGTTGAGTACGCCCTTCGCGCTTGAGATCTAACAAGATCTGCAGAAAGGCATCACCCTCCATCTGTCCGAATGCACCCAGTTCAGCGGCGAAATTTGTCATCGCAATCGAGGTCTCATATGCGTGATCCAGATACCAATCCCACGGATGATTCGTTACCAGCCCCTCATGATTGCGGGCCAGACGGTACAACACCCAGTACGCAGCCGCCACATGTGGATAGTCGTAGGAGCGATCGACTCGCTCGGATGCCGCTTTGTTCCAACTCGTCCATGTACTCCAGTCGAAGTCGCTGCGATAGTATCCAGAAGGCATTTCGTCCGGCTGGTAGTAGAAGAGACTCTTTCTCACTCCGTAGGCATGAGGACCGTCTTTGTATTGCAGACCGCCCCATAGAACTCCGTCGACGAACTGCTGCAGTTTTTCCAGTTCCTCTTTGTCGGGTTGGACGAGTTCTTTCATAATGGCCGCGAGCCAGGCGCCTCCTCCGCCCTCATCGCCTAAGCCCGCAATCCACACGCGGCTGTCCTGCATCACGATCTGATTGAGTTCTCGGTCGTACGTCATGACTGAGGGACTCCGATGGAAAGGATCCTTCGCATCATCGTGCCACGCCTTCGACGTTAGAAAGCGTCCCATATCGGTGACCACATCGGACTCGGGTTTCGTCACAAAATATTGAATGGTCTGAACAGACCCGTCTTCGTATGTGACGCTTAACCGCGACCGGCCCCACATCCTTCCGTGAATCGTATAAGCACTCCAGCCCGCTCCCGCTGTGCCGTTTGCATCCACTGTAAGTGCGCCTGGTGGGTCAACCGTCGTGGATTTAACTTTGCTCAGATATTTCAGAAAAAGGCGCGCATCAATGTTCTCGGGAACGATGTATCCGGGGACTCCAATGGCAACAGGCCGACCGTTATCTGCGAGCGTCTTCTCGATGTCGCGAATGGAATCGGACAGCAGAAACTTGAGTCCGTACGTCTTCGATTCGCCTGGTGCGAGTTCGATGCCTGTTGGGAGATTCCAGGGCCGAGCAGCTTTCCATTCGTTCTCCGCATACGCCTGCGTGTGCAGCATCCACTCGTAGAAGCCCTCGAACGTGATCCCCCTGGGAGTTGGGTCGCTAAATACCGGCTTAGCTCCCCAGGGATCGGGTTTATCCAGAATGGGGTTATAGGCTTCGAAAGGAGTCTTCCCGTCTGGAACGACAACGAGTGCCGGTCCCCGACCGCTTAAGCGCGTGACCTGCAAGTATCCCGCGTCTCCTCCGATATAGGGATCATAGAAAGAGCACTTCGCATGTGCTTCCTCCAGCGAGCGATCGTTGAGCACGTTGTTGAAGACCATCGGAATACCCAACCCACCGATCTCAATGCTCTCAGACGACCTGTTCTTCAAGGTGAAGCGCAAGACAAGTTTTCCAGCGTCGAGCGCCCAGACGCGCGTGACCTGTAAGGGAAAATCGGCCGGGAATGCGGGCGATAGATCGGCAGCCGCAAACTCTGGTTTCGACGCGGGAAGCACACTCACCGGCGTTCGTATGGCTGCCGAAGAATAATTCTTCCATGCTCCGGATGTTCCAGCACGCAGGCGGAAAGTAATGTCTCCCAGATGAAAATATCCATTTTGGGAGCGCTCGACCAAAAGGTCACCAGGAGTGAAATCAAAATCGCCTGCTCCCTTGGGATTCAAAGCGGCAACCGTCTGGGAAGATTTGACCAGTATGAGTTTGAAGTCGGGCGTCTCGAATTGCTGAGTGCCTTCGCTCAGCATCGGACCAGGAATGGCAGAGATTTTTTTATGGGGTCCTTGAGCGCGAGCAGAGGTTGTAGTCGACGCCCAGAGGCCAATAACAAGGCAACAGAATTGGGCTGCACGAAGCATCAGAGCATATTGATATCTCACCGGAGCGTCCTTCCCAAGATGCGAATGAATGCCCTCTGCTTACGAACTGCACTGGAAACCTTGCTCAAAGCCTGACACTCCAAAGAATTAAGATTGCACCCAAGTGTAGGCGTTTGGAAAACGTTTTCCAACTTAAGCCTGTCTGCATCGTGATAAGATTGCGGCAGTAGCAGCCCCGACTACCCAACCCAATGGATATACGTGAGATTGCCCGGAGGGCGAAAGTTTCCACGGCCACGGTCTCCAGAGCCATTAACCGTGTTCCCACGGTCGATCCTCAACTCGCCAAACGAGTGTGGCGCGTCGTCGACGAACTGGGATATTACCCCAACACTCAGGCACGCGCGTTGGTGCTGGGCCGCACCCGCATCTTCGGCCTGATTGTCTCGGAGATTACGAATCCTTTTTTCCCGGAAATAGTTCAGACCTTCGAAGATCTGGCCGTTGAAAATAACTACGAGATCCTGCTGACCTCCACCGTGCACGATCCCAAACGCATGGAATCCTCGGTGCGCAGGATGATCGAACGCAGGGTGGACGGCGTGGCCATCTTGACCTTTGGCATGGAAGAATCGCTGATCGAACACCTCCGCGATCGTAAGGTCCCGCTCGTATTCGTAGATGTAGGGCCTGACGTACCCGGCATTGCCAACATCCGCATCAACTATATAAGCGGAATTCGACAGGCCGTTCAGCATCTCGCGGCTATGCGTCACACGCGGATTGCGTTTATTGCCGGGCCCGAGCACTTAAAGTCGGCCGGTGCCAGGCGCGAGGCTTTTGAAACCTCCATGCTGGAGATTGGCCTTCCTCCCGACTTGGTTGTGATCGGAGATCACAGGATGGAAGGAGGCATGAATGCACTCTTAGAACTGAACAAGATGAGTGCGCGGCCTACCGCCGTGATGTGCTCGAACGATATGACGGCGATTGGAGTTCTACGAGAGGCTTACGAACAAAACATCAAGATACCGGATGACCTCTCGGTGGTTGGGTTCGACGATATCCATCTAGCCGAGTTCACTATTCCGCCGCTAACGACAGTTCAGATGTCGCAACACGGTTTAGCCGAGATTGCTTTCAACGCACTGTTGAACGAAGTCGAGAATTCAACTTCTCCCCGGGAACAACACAGTTACGAACTTGTCACAAGTTTAGTGCTTCGCAAGTCCACGACATTAGCCCGCGCGGTAGGTTCTGCAATCATTCCTGAAAAGTCGAATCGAACGACAAGACCCCGCAAAGCAGCCGAATCGTCCCCGCGCTGACCGAGAACTTCTGCTTTTTTGCATTCTTGCCTGGTCCAATTGTCATCTGAGAAGCTCATCAGAGTAAGCGCGTCCCAAAGCCATTCCAACGAGAGTTGCAATTCCAGTCGCTTGGGAATAGCGTAGTGCCTTTGCGGGTAAACGATTACTGCATTTCGCGACTCGGTGCGCTACGTGGGCTAAGCGGAGCGTTGCGTTGGAGTTCCGATTTGCAGCATGTGCGCTCTGCACGGAACAACTGGAAGTAAGTCCGATCGGGGGCGGTATATGGTTCACAAGAAAATGACAATGGGCCTCATCGTAGGCAATCGAGGCTTTTTCCCGGACCACCTTGCCAAGAGCGGACGCGAGGAAATGGTCCGTGTGCTGCAAGCGGCTGATATTGACGTTGTGGCGCTGACTCCGGAGCAGAGCAAATACGGCGCGGTTGAAACACGGCAAGAGTCGAGGCTCTGCGCCGATCTCTTCCGACAGCGTCGCGATCGCATCGATGGGATCGTAGTGACCTTGCCGAATTTCGGCGAAGAACGCGCCATCGCTGACACCCTGCGTCTGGCTGACCTCCGCGTACCTGTGCTCATTCAAGCCACACCGGACGACCCTCGAAAAATGACCATTGCCTTCCGACGCGACAGCTTCTGCGGCAAGATGTCAGCCTGCAACAATCTGAGCCAGTACGGCATCCCGTATTCCATTACCACCCTGCACACCGAGAGTCCCGATTCTCCTGAGTTTGCCAAAGACCTCCAATGGTTCGCGGCGGTCTGCCGCGTGGTGAACGGATTTCGGAATCTTAGAGTGGGATCGATCGGAGCTCGCCCGGCAGCTTTTAACACCGTCCGATACAGCGAAAAGATTTTGGAATCGCAGGTCGAGACGCTCGACCTTTCCGAAGTGCTCGGGCGCATCGAACGCATGAAAGACAACGATGATCACGCGCAGAGCAAGTTAGCCGAAATCAAAAAGTATGTTGACACAAGCACCGTTCCGGCGCCTGCGCTGTTGAAGATGGCCAAGTTGGGCGCCGTCGTAAACCAGTGGATGACGGCCACTGAGGTCACAATCAGCGCGGTTCAATGCTGGACGTCCATCGAAGAGAATCTCGGAGTCGTTCCTTGCACCGTGATGAGCATGATGAGTAATGAACTTCTATCCAGTGCTTGCGAAGTGGACATTTGCGGCGTGTTGGGCATGCACGCTCTGCAATTGGCTTCTGGTAGCCCTTCGGCCCTGCTGGACTGGAACAACAACTATGGATCAGATCCGAACAAAGCTGTCTGCTTCCACTGCTCAAACCTGCCTAAACATTTCTTCCGCTCTGTGAGGATGGATTTCCAGGAAATCATTGCCGGCACGGTTGGCAAGGAAAACACCTTCGGGACTTGCGTAGGAGTAATTAAGCCCGAGCAGATGAGCTTCGCCCGTTTTTCGACGAATGATGTCTCAGGAAAAATGCGCGGCTATGTCGGCGAGGGACGATTCACGGACGATGCTTTGAACACTTTCGGAGGCGCGGGCGTCGTCGAGATTCCGAACATGCAACGACTGCTCCATTTCATCTGTGAGCGTGGCTTTGAACACCACGTTGCTGCCAATCTTTCGGCTGTCTCATCGGCCGTTCACGAAGCCACTACACGCTATTTAGGCTGGGACATGTACTGGCACAACGGTGAGAACGGGGCTTGTTGAACTGATCCGCGGGTCCGGCCGGGCGTTGCATACTTCGCGGTCCGGTGAGAGCATACGTGAATATACTTGTCGACTCCTGGACTCAAGGCCATGAACAGCAGATTTTGGCTTGCATCTGTGTGCGTGATCCCAGTTCTCTTTGCAGTCTGGGCATGTGCAAGCGGACCACTTCCACCACAAAATGCGCGCCAGGCAAGCGGAAGCGATGCGCAACCCTCTGTTGCACAGATTCGGTCCGCGCTCCAGCGGGAGCCTACCAGTCCAAAACTCTACG
>QHVR01000114.1 GCA_003223595.1 Acidobacteriota bacterium | reverse complement strand
CCCGCCACAGGAGACGCCCGCGTCCGCGATGCCGCAACCGCAGCTGGGCAATCGACCCGAAACATCCGCCAACAGCGAAGCCGAGGCGCTGCTCCAAGTTCTGCGAAACCGCGAGAGCGAGCACAAGCGCGAGGCTCGCACAGCCCTCGATGAGTTCGATCGCAAGCAGTGGCGGCAATGGAGCAGGATGCTTCCAGCCCGGGCAGCCCGCATTCGGCCGGGCAGCGCGGTTTTCAAGCACCTGGCGCTGGAGCGGTGGAACGCCGCCCGCCAGTTGCATACCCGCGCCATGCGGACGCAATCGGGGGTCGCGCTGCACACCCTGCGCATCGGGATCAAACGATTCCGCTACATCGTCGAAAATTTTCTGCCCCAGGAGCACCAGGCATGGGGTACCGATCTGAAGCACGTGCAGGACCTGCTTGGGGAAGTACACGACCTCGACGTGCTCTGGGCAACGGCGGTGGAGGCGGGCATCTTCAACAACGAAGCTGCGCGGCAGGTGTGGCACGAAATAATCCTGGCGGAGCGAAGCAAGCGAGTCGAGGAGTACCGCTCCCTTACGAATGGGCCGGAATCGCTGTGGAACGTGTGGCGCGCGGGGCTGCCGCACGGCGTAGAAATTCAGAAGATCGCCACGCAGCGCATGAAGCTCTGGGCGAAAGCGCTCGATCCCGACTTCGCCCACGCGGAGCGGGTGGCGAAACTCGCACTCCAACTCCACGACGGGCTCGAGGCTTGCGGGATCACCAGGCCTTCCTCGAATGGAGAAAGCGCGCGGGCGGACGCGCGCGCCAGCCTCTACCTGGGCGCGCTGCTGCACGACGTGGGCAAGGCCAAGGGAGAACGCGGACATCAGAAGCGCTCGATGGAACTGATCAAGGCTCATGGCACCCCTTTGGGATGGAAGCCGGAGAACATCCGGCGGGCAGCGCTTCTGGCGCGGTTCCACGACGGAGCCCTGCCGGCGCGCAATCACAAAGCTCTTCGCGATCTGCTCAGCGATGAACAGAAGTTGGTGATCCGCCTCTCGGCGATCCTGCGCCTGGCCAACGCGCTGGACGTCACTCACGACGGTCACGTGCGTGGCGTGAAAGTCGAGAATGTCGAATTGCCGAAGCAGCGCAGCAACGGATTCCGTCGTAGACCTGCTGCCCTCGGGAAGAATGAAGCACTGGTGCTTACGGCTGAAGGGTACAGCAATGGAACGGCGACCGCGCAGGCCGTCGCAGCCGAACGGTATCTCCTGGAGACGCTTTTGAAGCGTCCCATCCTGGTGAAGGCAGCAGCGGCTTCGCGTTTGAGGCGCGAGGAGCCGAGTTGATGGTTAAGCAAGAGAGTCCATTGTGGGTTACTTACCTTTGCTTGTCTTTCGGTTAGAATGATGCCGCGACTGCATATGGATACAGCTGATAAGAGGAAGGACTCCATGAAGACGGCGAGCTTGGCAGGTCGGCGGTGCAGATACTCGATGGGTGCATGCGCTCTCAACCGCGGCATGCTGGTGCTTTGTTCAGTTTTGGCGTTGATGCTCGCGGGTTGCACTTCGGAATCGAACAAGCCGGAAGAACCGGCCCAGCCGGAAAAAAAAGGTCCGGAACTCATCCTGGCACGCTCCGGATTCCAAAAGGTTTATATCGCAGCACGCGGCTGGAACGCGGATGCGCGCCCCTATCGTCTGGCGTCGGTGGCCACCAGTGACGGAAACGGGCACGATGGCAAATGGGCGGTCTGGGTGGGCAGCTTCGCGTCACCCTCCACGCAAAGGGAAATCAATTTCACCTGGTCGGGCAGCACGGCCCAAGGGGCGCCGTCGCTCGGCATCAACCGCGGAAGCGAAGACAGTTACAGTCCCAGCAATGCCAACACCAAGGTTTGGGATATGGCATTTCTCAAGATCGACTCCGACCAGGCATTCGCCGAAGCGCAGAAACACGGCGGCGACAAGGTGCTAGAAAAGAGTCCGGACACCCCGGTGACCTACGTTTGCGACTGGAACCACAATACCAACGAACTGATCTGGCACGTGATCTACGGGGCTAGCCGCGAAGGAGCAAAGCTCACGGTGTCGGTGAACGCCTCCACGGGCGCTTTCATCCGCGTCGAAAAATAAATTTCAAAGAAGCGGTTGAGGAGGCTCGCCCTACCGCTCTTCCCCCTGGTGAAATTGGGCCTCGAGCTGCGAAAAAAAACGGCACAAGGCGCCGGCAGAGGCGAAAGCTTTTTTCAGATCGCTGCGCTCGCCAAAGTGCACGATATCTTGCGGGGAATAACGGAGACGGATCCGGTCGGCGGCGCAATGCGCGCTTAGCAGCTCAATCCGGGCGGCGGCGATATCGGCCTTGAGTCGGGCAACGTCAACGGGATTCTTACTTCCAGACTGCATTCACGGCTCCTAGCTTTTTAAAATATATCGCAGGCGGGATTCTGGGCGTTGTTGGGGAGGACTGCTGCCGTGTGGCGCGCGGAACCCCTCCTGCGGTTCCAACTTTGATTGTCAGTGGAACAGTGATTATACGACGTTACTTAAACGCTGTGCAAGTAACTAATTCGCTTTAGTCGCGCCTTCGAGGAGGAATATTGCCACGCCGTCCCGATCCCGAGGTTGAACAGCGCATCCTGGCCGCAGCTTCGCGTTTGTGGGCTCGCGGCGGAGAACGGTCGCTCACTATGCGGGCCGTAGCCAAGGCGGCCGGAACTACGACGCCCACGGTGTACGAGCGCTTCCGCGACCGGCAAGATATTTTGAAGGGCTTGCGCTTGAGAACCCGGCGCGAGTTGTTCGCCACACTCAGGCGCACCCGCAGTTTGCGCGATGCCATCCAGCGGCAGTTGCAGTTTGCGCTCGACAACAGCCACGCTTACGAAGTGCTGTTCGATGGCGTGGGGCGGCCTCCGTCATTGCATGAGCCATGGCCATCGTTCAACCTCATGCGGGAACGGCTGGCGCAGGAACTTGGCGGGACCGCGCGTGAGCATAACCGGCTGATGCTCGCGCTGTGGTGTCTGATGCACGGCACCGCCATGCTGATCATCCGCGGCGGCTTCGAAGGAGCATTGCGCACCCAGGCCATCCATGCCTGCCTCGACACGGTGGATACCGTCATGGATTGTGCGAGAAACAGAAGCTTGCTGCAATCGGGTCCGAAATGGCCGACTACCCTGATCCTGGGCGAAGCCGAGCAGAGCTCTATCGGCAACCCGGATGATGGCGGCAGTAGTGTTAAGGGGAAGAAGTTGCGGCGTTGAGTGCCTCTGCGTAATTGCCTACTTCGCTGCTTTCTCCGCCCCGGTTTTCAAGCGCTCAATTGCTTTTTTAGCGTTCTCCGCCTCCGGACCATGGGGCAGGATCGTCAAGTAGCTCTCGTACTGCTCGCGAGCCTCGCCTGGGCGATCAAGCTTTTCCAGGCACAATGCCAGATGATAGACGGCAATCGCGTCGTTATCTTTGTAATACAAGGCTTCGCGATAGCGGCTTTCGGCCGCCGCGTAGTTTTTCTTTTTGAAATAGAAATCGCCGACCTCAATGTCCTTTGCCGCTTTGTGAGGGTCCCAGGGATGGGTGTCGGCCGCCTCGGCACTGCCCTCATCCACCAGGATTTCCGAGCTCTTGGGATGTGCTTTGGCATCGTCGGCAGGCGGACTCAGATCAATCTGGGTCGACTTGCTGGAACTCTGTCCATCGTCGGGCAACGTGCTCGCGTCCACGCGGTCGGAGCGCGGCGGCGCGAGACTAGGATTCCGCGCCGGAGTGGACTGCGAGGACTGCTTCGACTTCGGAGAGGCCGAATTCGGCTCGCTAGAATTTTGCGCGCACACCGCCACACTGCCAATAATCAAGAGGGCCAACAACAGACTTCGCATGCACCTATTTTATGTCAGGCGTGGGTGGAGCGGAATGCCTCCAGGCAGCGTCGGGCGGTCTCCAGTTCGGGATAGCGGCTGCCTTCCTGCTCGATCAGGTAAAACTCGACTCCGCCGTGGTTTTCGGCTGCCTGGAAAATCGCTTTCCAATCAGCTTTGCCTTCTCCAAATAATGTCTTGTAACCGACGTTGGGATCGGGCGACCAGTCTTTGCAATGGATGGAACGAATGCGGCCGGGGTTGGCTTTGATCCATGCCGCCGGATCCGCGCCAGCCTCGAGACAAGTTCCGACATCGAGTTGCAGCATGACTGAGGGCTTGGTGTTACTCGCGATCACTTCGATGGGGCGCTTCCCTTCCACTGCCTTCCACTCGGTATCGTGATTGTGATATCCGACTTTGAGTCCCGCAGGCGCGAGTTTCTCGGCCGCACTATTTAGAGTCTGCGCGACTTTTGTCCAGCCGTCGAGTGTGGGCTTGGGATCGCTCCATGCCAGCACCATGTACCTCGAACCCAGGATTTTGTTCAGGTCGCGCGCCTTCTGGATCTTGCTGTCGCTGAAAAAGTCTTCGTCGTTATGAGTGGAGTAGCAATGGATCCCAAGGTCGTCGAGCAACTTCCGCATGTCTTTCGCTTGAGCTTCGGACCATTCCAAATATGGCGCGTAGAATTCGACGTCCTGATAGCCCATTTTCGCGACCGCACGTACTGTGCCCTGAGGATCTTTCTGCAACTCGTCACGCACAGAATAGAGTTCCAGGCCCACAGGAATTTTCCTGGACGGGGCAAGGCCAGAGGCTACGCCGCGGAGGGCCCACGGCAGCGCCGCGGAAAGGGCGAGAAAAGAACGGCGAGACAATTTGGAATATGGCATGGCAGCCATATTACGCCAGCGAGGCAAGCGCTTCATCCCAACCGCATCGCCGGCGTATCGGCTATTTCTGAGCCGCTGCTGCTGCAGATTCTTTCTGGTACGCGGCGCTCAGTGTTCCTTTCGATTTCGCCAGGGGTAACAGCGTGGGGTAGAACTGGACGAACGTGGTGTCGACCGCTCCGTGCTCGGAGTGGCAACTGTAGCAACTCGCTGAGGTGGGAGTCATCTTGGCCGTCTTATTGTCGTCGAAACCGAAGAAGGCCCACTTCCCCGGAAAGCGCGCCTCGTCTTTCACGTGGACTTCCCGTCCCATAACTTCAGTTCCTTGAAAGTTGCCTTTCTGGTTGATCGAGCCCTTGCCCTCGGCCTTTCGCACTTCGAGCACCATCATGGTTTTGTCGGGCCACATGCCGTTCTGCAGGAACGACTGGTAGGCCTCGGGATTGACAAAGACGTTGTCGAACATGTGGTGGTCCATGGACATCTGGCCGGGGTTATAGCTCATATCGAAACCGGTCGTGAGGTAGACCCACTGACGGTAGTTCTCTGGCAGTTTCATCTGGCCGTCGTCGGTGTATTCGGGAGCTGCCGCAGACGGGCTTTGCGCTGCAACCAGGGCGAACGCAAACATCGAAACTAGCAGGGTGAGCAGAGCGGCCTTCAATGGGTTTCTCATGAGCGGCAGTATCCCTTGCCAGTGCGAAAAAAGCCAGACCGTTCCCTGCGCGGCTGGAGCCATCTGCTGCATTCCTGACTCTTAACTCCTGAGGCACAAACATCTGCTTCCAGTTATGTTTGCCGCCGGCTGCAGTGGACAGTCGATTGGCTGCATTCGTTCGCTTCTGCGGGAATCTTGGAATACGATGCAGCGTATGGTTTCAGTGCGCAATCAGGAGAGCTCGTCACCCTCTCTCTACCCACGCTGGTTGTGGATTGCGGCATTCTGGCTGGGGATCGGCTTATTCGACGGCAGCCAGACAGTGTTCGTGATGCGCGCCGAAGGCATGCACCACGCGTGGACGTCGCTGTTCATCACCTCCGTGCTTTCCTGGCTGCCGTGGGCAGTGGCGACACCGCTGGTGTTTCGCCTGGCCGCGAAATATGCAGCGGCGCAGTGGCGACAGTACGGCTTTTGGCTCCGGCACTCGGCCGCGTGCGCCGCGATCGGCGTGGCATATGCCGCGTGGGTTGCGCTTTGGGAAGAGCTACTGAACCCGTGGGCCGCGGCAACCGTAAATCCCTTCCTGCATCTTTGGCCGCAAAAGTTTTTCTCCGGACTTCTATCCTTTGTGATTCTCTACGGGATCATTCTTCTGGTGGCCTCGATGCTGGACTCGCGAGAGCGGCTGGCGTACCAGGAGACAGAAACCGCGAGACTCAACGAGCAACTTTCCAAGGCGCAACTGCACGCGCTTCGTCGGCAGATCGAGCCACATTTTCTGTTCAATACGCTGAACGCGATCGCGGCCCTGGTTCGCGAGAAGAGAAACGATGCCGCGGTGAGCATGATTGCCGAGTTGAGCGATTTCCTGCGGAGGGTGATCGATGATTCCAACCGGCAGCAGGTTCCGCTGGGAGAAGAACTCGAGTTCGCGCTCAAATATCTGGACATCCAGAAGGTGCGCTTTGCAGAGCGGTTGCAGGTCAGCGTGAGCGTGCCCAGTGAACTGTTCGCGACGGCGGTTCCCATCCTGATCTTGCAGCCGATGGTGGAAAATGCAGTGAAACACGGCATCGCAAAACGCGTGCAGGGAGGCGTCATCCGGATCAGGGCTTTCCCCACGGACGATAAGGTGACGCTCAGCGTCTACAACGATGGACCGATGCTGCCGCAGGGATGGGAACAACCACCGAGCGGCATTGGGTTGGCGAATGTTCGCACACGGCTGCAGAGCCTCTACGGCAAGGAGTTCGAAGTGAACATACACAATCGGGAACCGGGCGGAGTCGAAGTATCAATTTCTGTGCCGTTGGAGCAGCCGATTGAGCACAGCTAAGATACGCACCATTATCGTCGATGATGAACCGCTGGCGCGCAGCAACCTCCTCGTGCTCTCGGGTAGCGATCCAGAGATTGAAGTTGTGGCGCAGTGCGGGTCGGGCGTGGAGGCGGTGGAAGCGATCCGGCGATTGCGACCTGATTTGCTGTTTCTCGACGTGCAGATGCCAGAATGCGATGGCTTCGATGTGCTGGAAATGCTGGGAAAGGATCTGCCGCGCGCAACTATTTTCGTGACTGCCTACGACCAGTATGCGCTGCGGGCTTTCGAAGCGGGAGCGCTCGATTACCTGCTGAAACCTTTCGACAATGCCAGGTTTGAATTGGCGCTCAACCGCGCGAAGCAGAGAATCCGGATGGGTGAGAATCGTCAGCCCCTTCCATCCCCGCCGCTCGAGCGCATCGTAGTCAAGAGCGCCGGAGAAGTTTGCTTCCTGAAGACCTCCGAAATCGACTGGATCGAAGCGGCCGATTATTACGCGTGCCTGCACGTAGGAGGGAAAAACCATCTGTTGCGCAGAAGCATGGCCGAACTGGAAGAGGATTTGGATCCGAACATGTTTTGCCGCGTGCATCGGTCAAGGGCTCAAAGTAGCGGAAGATGGCGAGTACGAAATCCTGCTGGGCAACGGCACCAGAATTCGTTTGAGCCGAAGGTATCGCAAGCACCTGGAAACAAGAGTAGGCATGCGCGGAGATGTGGGGCGCGGCGCTGCGACTTAGGGTAAGAGACGTAGCAAGCTACGTCTCTACGAAGTGTTGACTACTCTGGTGGGAGGCCGCCGTATTTTTGCAGCCACTTCAATTCTTCGCGCACTTTGATTTTTCCGTGCCAGGGATTCTTGCCCAAGCCGTGACCTTCCCCGGGAAAGACCAGCAGGGCGTTAGGGACGCCAAGCGAATAAAGCGCATGCTCGAGTAAAGTGTCGGCGTGCGAACTTTGTCGATCTGGAAAATGGCGGCTTCGTCGTGGTACCGCTGCGGAGCTTCCCAGGGGCGGCCGCCCAGGAAATAAGCATCGTCGAAAGTAGTATCGTCGTTGCCCCAATTTCCCACGTGCTCAACTGCGCCAGCCCCGGTCACAGCTGCCTTCCAGCGCGTGCTCTGGGTGATGAGCCAGTTAGTCATGTATCCGCCGTAGCTATAGCCGCCAATGGTGATGTGAGCAGGATCTGCAATGCCATCTTTGACGAGCGCGTCCACGCCTTCGAGAATGTCTTTGCCCGGACGCGACACAATGACGGGCACGATCTGCATTAGGAATTTATCGCCATAGCCGGTCGAGCCACGATAGTTGGGCTCGAAGACGAGCCATCCATGGGTCGCGGCCAGCGCGGCCCATTGATACCAATCGGCCTCGAAGTGATTGCCGTCCGCATCGGCGGGGCCGCCGTGAATCAGCGTCAGCATGGGCATGTGCTTGCCTTGAAGCTTTCCCGGAGGGTAAACCAGCATGCCTTCAACGGTGGCGCCATCGTCCGCTTTCCATTGATATGGCTTGCCCTGCGGAAGTTCGCGTTCTGTGAAAAGTTTGTTGAACGAAGTAATCGCGTGGGCCTGATCGAGTTTATCTGCGCCATCGGCCAGGTAAACTTCGCTGGGCTTACCGAGAGATGAGTAAACGAATGCCGTGCGCGGTGATTGCATTGCGCTCGAGATGTCCTGGTACGTGCCTTGCCAGCCATTGAGCCGGTGCAGCGATTCGCCGGGCCTGGAGCTCGAGTACATCTGCACTTCGGTTCCGGTACGCGCGCAGGCGAGCACAGAATTTCCCGCGACCGAATAGTTACCAACCGGGCCGATGAAGTCTTTGCCCCATTGCTCGATCGCGCCCGAGTCGACGTCAACCCAATAAAGATGCGGCTGAAGATCGCGATACGGGCCGGAGACGTCTCCCACTTCAACTGTGAACAGGATGTGGCGAGTGTCGTTGGCCCAACGCAGTTGCGATTCCACACCCTGGTTATTAGTAATGCGACGCGGCTGGGCGCTGACGCCGGTTGCGAGATCAACTACGTAGATCTCCACGTCCTCGTACTTTTCCTGGCGCTGGTTGATGGCATTGCTGACGAACGCGAGTTTGCTGCCGTCAGGCGAGGTGAACATGCGGTCCACGCGCAATGCAGAGGTCGTGAGAGAGCGCGCGCCCGGGCTGAGGTCTGGATTCTTTTCGGGCTGTCCTTCTTTTTTGTCAGCTTTTGCGGGTGCGGCGAGGTTGCGCGCAACTGCGCCGTTCACATCCATTTCGAAAATGGAGTCGCCGCGTTCAGCGGTGCGGTACTCCACGACGTCTTTCCACTGCTGCTTGTAATCATCTTTCTGAGCCTTGCTCCAGGGCTGGCGGGTCGCGAAGTAGATTTTCTGCGAGTCCGCGGACCATGAGAAGGAGTGGACATCCTCTTCACCCTGGGTTACGCGAACGGCCTCGCCGCCGTTTGTGGAGATCAAATAGATCTGGCTGGCGGACTCGTCTTTGGAATCGGAATCCGAATCGGAGTCGCCGCTCTTCCCTGCCTCGATTTTTCGATCGGATAGAAACGCGATCCACTTGCCGTCCGGAGACCATCTGGGTTCCGAATCGTGGCCGGATTGCGTAAGTTGAATCAGAGTTTTGGCATCATCCCGGTACAGCCATAGATCGCCGCGGAAGATTTGCTGATCCCAATCCGGGCGTTCCGTGGCAATGACCACCGAGTTACCGTCTGGTGACACTTCCACGCTGCGGAAGCTGACACCATTGAAGAATTCATCCAACGTAAGCTTCGGCTTTTGCGCGACGGAGAACAGTACACAACTCAAGATCAGAGCGAGCAGCAAGGCAGGTTTTCGGATCATAGGGTTCCCGGTGGGAAACAGGTTTATACAACGGCGGATTCGCTGGTTGCAAGTTCGCGCGCGCTGGATGTTGCGAACGATGATATGCGCCACAACAGACATAACAATGCGGTGAATGCCAGAACAGAAAATTGAACGTGAGTCCAACGGGAGATCGGGCCAAGCAAGGGCAGCAGGAATGACAGATACAGCAAAATGCGAAGTTGAGCTATCCACGGATGTGCACGTGAGTGGCAGCCCAGTTCGCCATTAGGAGCAAAGCCGGAGCCTGTGCGAGCAGGTCATAGATATAGAGGTGAGGATTGACCAGCACCATAGCCCAGGGCCGCGAGGCCGTCCCTTTCTCGCGCTTCGTTTTTCTTCTTTGCTCCTGGCAGCTGGCCGGCGCGGTCGAACAGACCGAGCGTGGAGTAATCGGCAGCGCACACTCCGCACAGGCAGAGCGGCCTAGGCACGAATACGGCGTGTGGTGAGCCAGCCTGCGAACAACGCAATCCAAACTGCCGGCCTCACGGGATCAACTCGGCATTCTTGAGTGCATCCTCCATCGTCTGGGCGGAACGCACGGGGGTTTCGAGCAGGCGCCAGCCATCGTCGTATTTGCGGAATCCGACGCTAGATCGGTAACGCAGGTCGCGCGAATAGAGCGCTTCACCGATTTCGTTCAGCGGAACCCATTTCCATTCGGATTCGACATCAGCGGAGTTATCTTGCTTCGCGATCCCGGTAACGCCTAGCAGTTCCCTTCTTGCGACGGGCAGGGAGATGGAGGACTTCGCGGCCTCCCCGCCCGTGATTGAGGAGTGAACCACATCGACGCCGGATGGACTTAGGACAATGTTCCAGCACGGTGGGCTCAGCAGCCCGGCTGGGCATGCGACGCTGGCCGCCGAGATCCATCCGTGATTCTGCAGGACTAGGTATTCAGGAGAAGGATAATCTTTGCTGCTGACAATTCCGGTGCGGAGCAGGAATGATTGCGGAGCCTTGAAGTCGGAGGAGGCAGAGATCAGGTCCGAGGCTAAATGGCGGGTCAGGAAGTCGCGGGCGGAACAAGACGATAGCACGAGCAGGAACAACAACGGCGCGAGATTTAGAGTTCTTGGCACAATCGAGTTTGCGGCCAGAGAGCCGGGACTTGCGTCCGGCTGGACAGCCGATGGCGCCTGCCCCTACATGAGCTTCTTAGCGACTTGTGATTGTAAATAAACGCGAGCGCTTGTGTGGGAGGAAAGGACTGGACGTGATTTGACCGTCGAAGCGGGGCGACCAGCGTCCGGGGATCTCCGCGGCGCAAGTGGGACATCGGCCTTCCGATGTGATCCGGTATTCCTGGATCAAGTAGCCATAGCGGCGGATCAGCGTCTCGCGGCAGTGCGGACAATGGGTGTCTTCCCAGTCGCCCACCATCCCCGGCAGATTTCCCGGATAGATGTAGCGCAGGCCAGCTTCGCGGCCGATCTCCGCGGCCTTTAACAGATCCTCGGGCGTGGTATCGCGCGGCTCATTCATTTTGTAATCACCGTGGAACGCGGTGACGTGCCACGGAATGTCGGGGGAGACGCTGGCCACAAATTCGGTGAGCTTACGCAGTTCATCCTCGGAATCGTTGAAGCCAGGGATGAGCAGCGTGACAATCTCAAGCCACAGCCCCATGCTGTAAATGCGGCGGATGCTGTCGAGGATTGGGCCGATGCGTCCGCCTAGTTCGTGGTAATGG
The DNA here is from genome assembly GCA_003223595.1 of Acidobacteriota bacterium. Lineage (GTDB taxonomy): Bacteria > Acidobacteriota > Terriglobia > Terriglobales > Acidobacteriaceae > Sulfotelmatobacter. The sequence continues at coordinate 9,811 of QHVR01000114.1, read as the reverse complement.
CGATCATCGAAACTCTTCAAGTCAACTTTGTAGAGGTCAATCCAGGGCCTTATAAAGTCGAGGACTTGCGGAGTGCCGTTGCCGTTCGAGACGAATCCTGTGACCAGGCCTGCCGCTTTCGCTTCTTTGAAAATTGCGACGGCCCATTCACTGGTGATGAGCGGCTCGTTGTAGGTGCTCACCAAGACCTTCGCACCCTGATCCAAGGCATCACGGACCAGAGTTTCCGGGGAAACCTCGACCGGGGGCGAGATAGCGTTAGGATCCCTCAGCGCCTGCGAGGTTACCCAGTTCTGGCAATAACCACAGTGCAGATCGCAGCCAAGCATTCCGAAGCTATAAGCGAGCGCTCCGGGATAGGCATGGAAAAAGGGCTTCTTCTCGATGGGATCGCACTGCATTCCCGCGGTGTAGCCCCAAGGCACGTAGAGAGTGCCGCGGCGGTTGAATCGCACTTTGCAGACGCCGGCCTGTCCCTCGGGAATGGGACAGCAGTGGCCGCAGGAGAAGCAGCGGACGCGATCATTGCCGAGATGCTCGTAGAGCGATGAATCGGCTTCGCGGACTCTCTGGTCGAGAATGTCGCGTAAGGTGGGCACAGAAAACCTCTTGCCTATATTTTAACGCGTGGGGCGGGATTTTAACGCGTGGGGCGGGGATGGCGGCTGAGGGCTTCGACTTTGAGCTGCCCGGCTGCGGGTTTCGCGTTGGGATGATGGGTCTGCACCCAGCGGACGGCATCTGCCTCAATGGCAGTGGCCTGGGAGCGGGTAAGCCGGGCTCGAACCAGGGTGCCGAGCGTGTTGCTGGCTTCATCGCCACTCATACGTGCAACGACCATCCAGAAGTAGGCGCGGTTTACGTCCTGCGGTACACCGCGGCCGCTGTAGTAGAGAGATCCGAGCTTCGCCTGTGCGGGAACGTATCCTTGTTCGCCGGCCCGGGTGAACCAGCGAACCGCCTCGACCTCGCTCAGCTTGACTCCCTGTCCGGTGGCGTAGCGAAGGGCGAGCGCGTTTTGAGCGACCACATCTCCCTTCTGGGCCACTTCGAGAACTTGCTCAAAGGAACTGGCCTCAATCGATGTAGTGGAAGGGCTCAGGGGTTGCGGGTTCGACGGTTGAGGCGATTCAGACGAGGCCAGAACAGTCGGCAGATGATCCTGCCCGCGGGAATGCAGCTTGGTGAGAATCCACGGGCCCCCTTCACTTTGAATCCAGGGGGCCAGCGCCCATCCCAGAGCAAACATGATGGTCGCTGCAGCGCAAACCAGAAGGATCAGATGCGACCGAGGCAGGGTGATTCCGGAGGCGTTCTTCTCCTCGGCGGACGATTCTCTTGATTCTTCTTTTTTGCCTGGAGCAGCAAAAAGCACACTACCGACTTGAAAAACTGGTGCTTTCTTTTCGACGGGCTTGAGAAACGGAAGGTTCTCGACGCGCGCCGCCCGGTGAGCCGCCTCAATCACGGTCTCGGCGAGACGCTGTAACACGGTGCTATCCGCGTCAGAAAACCCATGCGGGTGCGGCGCAAAAACTTCGATGAGCCCGACAGCATTTTCACCGACGCGAACCGGCACGGCCAAGATCGAGCGAATACCCAAGGCGCGGCAACTGTTGCGATCCACCCGCGTATCGGTTTCGCTGTCATCGCACCGCAGAGGCTGCGATCGCTTGACGCACTCTCCTGAGAAGCCCGTTCCGATTTGCAGACGGGCCCCGATGGGTGGGGCATCCGAGCCGGAGCTGGCGCAGCAGATCATGGAGTTGGCATCGGCATCCGCCAGAGCAATGGCAGCGCCGGACGCGTCCACCAGGGACTGACCACGTTCAGCAATAAGCTGCAAGGCACGCCGGAAGTCGGAACCAAGAGCTTCCACCTGTCGGCGCACTGCACCGACCGCGGCCAGTGTATCCGTATAACCCGGACGCGGGGGCACAGCGTCCTGCGCCAGGGTCAGTGTGGCGACTTCGGTCTCTCCGTTGGCCACACCTGCCATAACATTGACGAACAGCCACTCGCGCAAGTGCGCCAGGGATTCCGACGAGAGCTCAGAGAATCGAACTCCAGCCCGCCCCGACTCATGGGTCCAAACCACCTGGCCCGTGGTGTAGATGTGTTCCGGGCACTCGGCTAGATCGAGGCAGAGGCTGACAGTTTTCTGTAGTTCCAAAGGGGTGTGGCACTGCAGAGCGATTCCGTCTTCGCTGATGTTGACGATCTCGTGAAGATCGAGCATCGCGCCCGTGGATTGGGCAGTGAAACTGGCGTACGCGGGCGTCTGGATTCTGTGCCGCACGCGCCGGCGCCGGTTGGCTACGGCGGGGGACAGGGACGAATTTATGGCTGCCATGAGGAGGGGCCCGGAGTGTTACCGCGTACATATTAGCGCGGGATTGGGGAAAAGTATGCAACCAAGACGAAGTTTTGGCCCAAAAGCGGCATCTGCGGAGGAAACAGGAGGGCTGGTTAACCCGCGCGCTGCAGAAGCTCGGCCTGCTTCAGGCTGGAGATGCGCGAGATGGCGGCGACCATCATGCCGGAAAGCAGCTGCATGGTGGCCACGTCGCGCTCATCAAAAGCGCCCGGAGAAGTAGAAAGCACTTCAAAAACTCCCAAGGTGCGGCGGTAATGACGGAGCGGAGAGACCAGAATCGAACGAACCCCCAAACGCCTGCAGCTGGCGAGGTCCACGCGCGGATTGCGCTCGGCGTCGTGGCACAGCATGATTTCACCGGTGCGCACCGCCTCAGCGGAGATACCGATATCGGTTTGGAGGCGAACACCAAGATCGGGAGCAGTACGGCCAGCGCGGGCTCGGCAGACAATCTCATCCCCAGCGCGCAGGGCAATGGCCGCTCCGGTGGCAGCGGTCAAATGCTGGGCACGTTCGGTGATGGCGCTGATGGCCGGCTCCAAATCAAGTTCGGCCGGATGGATTTCAAAATCCTCGTTCACGGGTACCGCCTTGAATCCCGACGCCGGATATGCAGCGTTGGCAACACGCAGCTGACTCCGTTGTTCGAGGGACGGCATGCGGGGGTGAGCGCCAGCGGCAATAGCTTGTGGGTCCGGAACCGTGCGCAGGAGGTCGCGCACCAAGTTGTTCAATTCGCAGTCGGTAATCAGGTGTGCGGTCTGTTGCTGAAGCAACGAGCCTCCGAGCACACGAGAGAGCCCCAACACTGCCTGGCTTCCGCATGCCGGGCAGGAAGGCTTGTTGCTGGTGCTGATCAGCTCACATTGAATGCAAAATGTCGCCGCCTGCAGAGGGACAAAATTTAGGTCCCTAAAGGTAGAGCCATACACAGTCTTGCCAAACATAGCTGCTGAACCCTCGCTTCCCGTCCATGGTGCAGTCGAAGGTAAATAGAGGGACAAAGGTACAAAAGTAACGCTACTGGTTCCGGGGTGTGGAAAAGAGGTGCTAAACGCATGATTCGGCGTGCGGTATGCAAAGGCTTGCAGATAAGTCCACGCAGCGAGCGATGCTAAGAGTAGCGAGAAGTTTGCCGGCTTTTATTTTTTGGCGGAGCGTTGATTTGCGGCGTGAGCTGGGGTATTCTCGATTCACATTCACGGTCCATTGTGGACCGCTGGGGGAATCATGACTTGGACAGCACCTGCCTTTGAAGAAGTTTGCCTGAACTGCGAAATCAATTCGTACGCCAGCGCCAAGCTGTAACCATACCTCCCCCGCATCGGCCCTGAGACCTAACGGCGCAGGATGATTTCTGCGATCCGCTCGGAGGCGTGCCCATCCCATAGGGGAATGCCGGGCCTTGCGGCTCGCACAGCAGCGCCCGGTTGGTTGCTGAGTATCTGTCCGGCTGCTTGCTTCAGTTTTTCTATATCCCTACCTACGAGTTGATTTGTCCCGAGGCTTACAGTGATGGGCCGCTCGGTATTCTCTCGCACCGTGAGGCACGGCACGCGTAAGTAGCTGGTCTCTTCCTGAATGCCCCCGGAATCGGTAATCACCATGTCAGCCCGGGCCTGCAACGCCAAGAAGCTGAGGTACGGCAAAGCATCGAGCAACTGCAGACGCCCGTTCGCCGCAATCGAGGTACCCAGCGCACCCAGGCGCTGGCGGGTTCGTGGATGGACGGGAAAAATAATGTTGAGTTGCTCGCTGAGTTGCGAGAGCGTCGAAAGCATCTCCTGCAACCACGGCAAATCATCAACGTTGGAGGGACGGTGCAGCGTGACCAAGGCATACGGGCGTGCGATCTCAGCAGGAAATTCCTGTTCCGCTTGAGGTAGCAGGCGCACCAGGGTGTCAATCATGACGTTACCAACCAGATGAACCTTGTCTTGCTCGATGCCTTCCGCGCGCAAGTTCTCGTTGCCATCGTCGGAGGGCGTGAAGAGCATGTCCGAGAGCTGATCTGTCACGAGCCGGTTGATCTCCTCCGGCATGCTGCGATCCCGCGAGCGCAATCCGGCTTCGACGTGCGCCACGCGGACACCGATTTTCGAACACACCAATGCCGCTGCCATCGTCGAATTGATATCCCCGTAGACCAGCACGATATCTGGTTTGCGCTCCAGTAAAACCGGTTCGATGGCAGTCAGAACTGCAGCCGTCTGTTGCGCATGGGTTCCAGAGCCCACGCCGAGATTGCAGTCCGGTACGGGCATTTGCAGCTGTTGGAAGAACACGTCCGACATGGCCGAATCGTAGTGCTGTCCAGTGTGAACCAAGGTCTGCCGCACTCCAGAATGGGCTGCCAGCGCGCGCAGCACCGGGGCCGCTTTCATAAAGTTGGGGCGCGCACCGACCACGTGAAGGATGTGCATGGAGCTGGATCAAGGAACAGAAGATTCTATCCGCTTCTAAACAGAGACGCGATTATCCGGCCTGTGCGGGGAGTAGCGAGGCATCCTGCTCGGGCATAGGGATCACTTCCACTGGTTGCGTCAGGGTGCGGTCCAAAGCGTCGGCCAAAGCTGTCGGAAAAATCGCGGTTAGCAGGTTCACATCGAGTTGCAGATCGCGCCTCGAGTAGAGCCGGTAAATCATTAGAGTTCCACAGGGACGTTCGGACGAACTGAGCAGCGACAGCGCAATCGTCCACAACGAGGAAGTATTTAAGTGTTTCACGCCTGGCTTCATCCAGCGGAAGCTGCTTTCACTATCTTCCGAGAGGCGAGCATCCGAATCGGCAAAGGAGATCATCTGCCTGGGGCTTAGACCCAGGTTCAGTTGGAACCCATCGAAATCGTTGCTGCCGAATGCGGCGGTAAGGATGTGCTGGATCTGCTCCAAGTCCCGAGCCACTTTCAATTCTTCCGTGGCCCGGCGGATGGCAAGATTGTTGACGAAAATCTGCGGCTGATCTAGAGTGCGGCGTCCTACCCGGGCGATCTCACCGAATTCGAGATAGCCCAGGTGCTGCACTCCAATCCAGATGCCGATTCCCAGCACGGCCATGACCAGTCCAAGCGAGCTCCCGGTGGGCCACAACAGGAACAGACTCAGCATGGCGAACCCCGCCGAGACTCCGTAAAGGATGATCACGACCTGGCGGTGGGACATGCCGTGCTGCAGAAGCTTGTGATGGATGTGCTCGCGATCGGCGGTGAAGACCGGGCGCCCGCTGATCAGGCGGCGAACGATGGAGAGCACCGTCTCCAGAATGGGGAGGCCAAACGATACGATCGGAATCGCCACGGCGACGATCGTGGGGGCCTTCTGAGCTCCATGCAGGGCAAGAGCACTCAGCAGAAATCCGATGAACAGGCTGCCGGAGTCACCAAGGAAAATGGTCGCCGGATTGAAGTTGAATCGGAGGAATCCCAGGATTGCTCCGGCTAACGCGATCGTCATGACCTCGACCAGAACCGGGCCGTGGAATACTGCCAGAACGAAGGCCACCATGGTCGAGAACAACGCAGATCCCGCGGCCAACCCGTCGAGCCCGTCGATGAGATTAAAAGCGTTGGTGATGGCCAACACCCAAATAACCGTGAACATCAGCTCGACAAACCAGGGCAACGGACGATTGCCAAAGAGAACAGGGATGTTGACGATGCGCAATCCACCGGCGTAGAGCATGGAAGCGGCAACGGTCTGCACACCGAACTTCACGTAAGGCCCGAGGCCGCGGATGTCGTCCCAGACACCCAATGCGAACACCAGGGCGGCGGGCACGAGCACCGTCCGCATGGTCTCGAAGAAGTTAGCTGGATGGAGATTGGGATGGCGAATCGCCCAGCCAGCCGACAGCGCCATACAGGCGGCAAAGCTCAGGAAAATTGCGACTCCCCCCAGACGGGGCAGAGGCACCGAATGCAGGTGACGCTCGTTGATGGGGGCCGCCACCCATCCCCGCGATCTCGCGAAGTCACGCACGAAGCGCGTGAGGACGAATGACAGAAATAGCGCTAATAAGAATATGACGAAAAAAATCGGCGTCAACCGGTGCGACCCTCAAACCGAGCAAGACCGTATTGCGGCGTCTGCTCCGTGGCTCGGAAAAGCACTGCTACACCTACCCCTGGGCTGATAGCGAGTGAATACATTCCTGCTGAGTTTCGAGAGTGTCCCGAACTCTAGCAGCCTGGGAAACCGAGTTCAATCTCTGAGTTGATCAAAGCTGTGGAAAACTAAGCCAAAGGGTTCCTGCTCGCGGAGTTCGAGAGGTTACATGAGAGATGCCTGCCACGCAGACCTGACAGATGCTGCCTACCGGCGAGTTGATGCGATGTCGCGCAAGACGGTGATGTACTTCTGTGCGGTACTCGCGCGGGAGAACTTCTGGAGGATATAGGCTCTGCCCTGCTCTCCCAGCGTCTTAGCCTGCTCACGATTATGGTCGAGTTGGGTGATGGCTGCGGCGAGGGCATCGGCGTTCTCCGGTTCGCTCGCGAGACCGGCGCCGGCATCTTCAAGAATTTGCCGTGCTTGACCTTCCACACCCAGAATCACCGCGCGCGCGCAGGACATATATTCGAGCATTTTAGTCGGAATGACGGTCTTGAACACATCGGTTTTCTTCAGCAGCACGAGGCAAACGTCGGCAGCCGATATAAACGAAGGGATCTTCTCGCGCGGTTGTTGATCGAGAAACCATACATTAGTCAGCCCTCGGGAGTGTGCGAGAGATTTGATGCGTTTTTTTCCGAGCCTTCTCCGATGAGAACGAAAAGTACATTGGGGGCTGAGGATTGAAGTCTGGCCGCGGCATCGAGCACTGTTTCCAGGCCGTGGGCGATCCGATTCGACGGCTACGGTGCTGACAGCGAGGTATTGAGTCGGGTTGATTCCGTCGGGCAGGAATGCATTTCCATACTGGAAGAACTTCATGGGCCAGCGGTCCTTGCGCCAGCTCAGCAGGGATTCCCAGCGCTGCGGATTGTTCGCCTGTGCGGCGTAAATTCTGACCATGCAATCGCGGTTGACTTCGCTGGGCTCTACCATGGTCGAGAAGAAAAGATGGCTGCCGATCTGGCAACCATAGATCGAAGAACTGCTGAGGGGAGCCAAGCAGGACAGCGTGCCTCCGCGGTCAAGACGATGAATAAAGTTTTGCTCCAGAGGTGTGTCGGATGTGAAATAGAGGCCATCTTCGGTCGGAACGGCTGCGACGGCACGGGCCTGCTGCTTCCCTTGCAGAATGACCTCTACGTTGGTGAAATCGTAGCTCGCGCGTATTATGCGGCATTCGTCCCCGTAATCGCCGGTCAGCACCCAAAGGCAATCTTGCCAAGGGTCGTGGACGATGTTGTGAACATGTCGAATGGCGCGTTGGGGAAAGGTGTACGCGACATCCCAGCACATGCCGCCATCGGCTGATCCGTAAATGTGTACCTCATCGCGGGTGGCATTGTCGAAATACTCTCCCCAGAAAACCCGGCCGCTGGGAACTGCCGTGATGTGCAGCGGCCGCGATCCGCGAACGATGCTAAAGGTCCGGCGGAATTCTGTTTCATTGGCCCGCAGAGTGGCAATCGCTCCGGGCACCGCGGCCACGATGGTGCCGGAAGGCAACAACGCCAGCGCATGAAAGCCGTCGCGAAACAGGCGAGCGGTGAGACGATTCACAACTGAGAGCCTGCGATTCCACGAAGGCCGGAAATTCCCGACAACCTGCCAATTCAGCTCGCGCGGAAGGTCCGCGGCTGAGGCTCGCAGCAGTTCGTATCTCCGCGAGGCGTAGAGTGTTTCGCCATTCCACGCCAGTGCGCGCAGGTGCGGAATCCGAGCACATCGCACTAGCTTGCTCACATCGCTGAAGGTTGCAGTCGAGGTCATGACGGGAATCAGGGGAAGAAGGTTGTCATGCAGAAGCAGCTACCGCCCGACTTTTCAAATTCCGAGGTATCGACGATCTCCGGAGTCAGACCCTCATTGCGAAGAATGGTCTCCAACGGCGGCGCGATGCCGGTCGCGATGTAGTGAGCATTCACCACAATTCCGTTCCCCATAAAGTGGTGGGCCTCATCGGCGTCTAGGAGATGAATTCTTTTCCAACGCTTGTGCACGCATGCTAAGGATTCGGCGGAAAACGCTCCGGCGAAAATCAAAGCCGCCTCGGCATTCAAGGGGCAGAGGCAAGTGTCCAGGTGATAGCAATAAGGATCGATCAACTCGAGGGGAGTGACCGGAATTCCCATTTCGGACATTGCGGCAGAAAATTTGTCAATCGCGCCGCGGGTGCTGCGAAACCCGTACCCAGCATAGATGTGGGAGCCTTCATAATCCCAGAGCAGATCGCCATGGCCTTCAAGGTGGTCGTCTTCGGTCAAGGCAAGGTCAATGACGCGGAAATTACGAGCAGCAAACCATTGCGTAAAATACGGCACCTCGCGATCACGCGATGGATGCCTCATGCGGCTGGGAACCACGAACTTCCCGTATCCTGCCTTTTCGCCGACGAAAACTTGATTGGCAGCGAACACCATGTCTTCGAGCCCCGGTACGGGATCGATGATGTGAATCTCGCAGCCGTTCTGTTGCATTACGCTACAGAGTTTTTCCCACTGAGTGCGCGCTTTCGCGCGGTCCACCTGCGATCGCGCGGACATGTACGGATTTTTTTCATCCACCACATCGAAATAATCAGGTGGACACACCAGCACGTTCCGCATATCACAGATGGTAGACGCCGTTGGTGAGCGCAGGCAACCGGAGAAGGCCTCGGGGTCGGCGTTCCATGCCGAAGTTTCGGCAAGTTGCATCCTAACGGAACTGCAAAATCGAAAATGTGACGCCGGGAAATGAAGAGTTCCTTAATACTTTAGGATGGCATTCAAGCTGCTCGGGTGAAAGTTTCCAAGCTCGGGCGAGATTCGGTTTTCGGCAGAAAGAATCGATAATGCTTAGTCAGTGTGCCAATTCACAATGTGGTAAGCCCTTTCTTAAGCTGCGAGAAGGTAAGCTCTTTGTGGTGGAGATCGATCGCGTTCTTCGCCCCGGGGAGAAGATCCCGGCTGCTTTCGTTTCTGCTCGCCGGCAACAACGGTCGATCGAGCACTTCTGGCTATGTGATGAGTGTGCGCTGGAATGGACTCTGATTTACGATCGCGAACTTGGAATCACGCTCATTGCTCTGAAACGTCCGGTCGCGAATGCCGCCTCTCACGTGGCCGGAAAAGGGGCTGCGTAAGAGTCAGCGCCGCTGGTCGTCGCCGTCTTTCTTCCAACCTCGCAAATTTCCCAAATGAGTCGGCGGGAACTCAGTTTTAACCCCTGAATGCAGCGAACCGCCGGGCATCGGACCTGGTTGGTTCACCTTGCGTCCGGCCCCCGGCGGCTTTCACCGATTCAACACTGCTTCAGTTTTGAAAGAATGCTGCGTTCTTCTCG
>QHVR01000192.1 GCA_003223595.1 Acidobacteriota bacterium | reverse complement strand
CAGCATCTCTTTGGCCTCTTTGCCCACGGCCTCGACTTCGCCCGTATTCTTGTTGATGGCGACGATGGAGGGCTCATTCACCACGATGCCCTTGCCGCGCGCGTACACCAGCGTATTGGCGGTGCCGAGATCGATGGCCAGGTCGCTGGAGAATATGCTGAACAGCGACCGCAGGTTGTGGGTGCGGGTTGGGCCTGAATGGTATCCGTTATTTGACATGGCGAGACATTCCGTATTTCTACAGTCGTAGCCTTCCCGGGACTAGTCCCGGACGATGTTCCTTTTCTTTTCAGGGATGTCTAACCTCAATTGTACCCACCGCCGGCCAACCTTGCTTGAACCGGAAGTGTTTGCGGCGCCTGTCCAAAATCGCGGAAAGCACCCTGTAAACTACTGAATCACAATCTTTTTCTGCTGCGTATTCACTCCGCCCTGCGCCGTCTGCGCAGTTACCGTAATCACGGCTTCTCCCGTGGGCAACGGCGGCGTAAAAAAGTGAAATTGGCCGTCAGAAGCCACCATCGGAACCTCGCTGCCATTCACCATGACCCGGGCCCCGATCTGCGTTTTCCCGGTTACCTCGATGACATGGCCATGCTGAATGAACGGATCCAGCTCCAGATCGATCGCTTCCGTGTCCTTGCCTTTGGAAATGACGGTGAAGCGATTCTTCTCGCTTTCGACCGATTCTTTTCCCGCGCCATCGTAGGACTGCACCATCCAGTAATACGCACCTTGGCCCAGATTGGTGACGGTCACCGCCGCTGTATTCACCTTTTTGTCAACGAGTGTAGAAGAAAAATAAGGATTCCGGGAGATACGAAGCCGGTACCCGACTGCATTCGCCATGGGCGTCCACGAGAACTCGACGTCTTTGGTCGCTTCTCCCGCAGAGAACAGCGGCGCCATGTTGGCGGGCGCGATCGGCGTAGGCGGCCCAATCTCCTTTGCCTTCTCCAGGCGCGATTGCGGTCCCTGGAAGCTCACTTTTTCCCAGTTCGCCAGTTTTACAGTTTCGCCATTACGTGTGACTTCGCCGGTACCTTTCTTCATCAAGATCTCGTGACGGTCCGACTTGGGATCATTCCTTACCTGCGCCGCAGATTCAGGAGCCAGCGATGCAGTAGCCCCGTCCACAATGACCTGTGACTTTGATCCTTGGCTGTAGGTCGCGGTTGAAAGATCGACGGTTCCCGTGCTCACCGCCACGGCCACGCTCGTCTGCTGCTGATCGTTCGCCGAATTCTCCTGGATGACGATCAGCGAATCCTGTTTCACCGTGTAACTGGTACCATCGTTGAATACGACCTTGGCCATACCTTCCGACCCGGTCTGGACCACATCGCCCTTTTCCAAAGGAATGTTGTAGTCCGCAGTGACCCAGGAATTTCCGGTTCCCTTCTTCACCCGCACCGTGCCGTCGAGAGCGGTAAAGTGTGCCTGCTGCGCAGTCACTACGCCGGTGCCGGTCGAAGTCCCCATGCCCGCGATGCGCTCCAGCAGTTTGCCAAATACATCACTCGCCTTCTTGACCGTGTTGTCAGTGAACTGCGGGAAAGTAAAACGCACTGCAACTCCGAAAACAAGAAATGCGGACAAAATGAGCAGGACAAGGCTGCGGTACGTGACCGTCGTCCACGCGACGTGGAGTCCCGGTTTGCGGTCGTCAGAAGACACTGGACCTGAGAAACCTCTTTTGAGAGTTGATGAAGTTCGCTAAAGGAAAACGGTAGCACAGGGAAATCGCAGGGACGAACAGGTAATGAACTTAGAAGGTTACCGAAGTGCCAAGCGTTTTTCAGCTGGTTTGAACCGATTCCCGAAACGGAATTCAGATTAGCCCTGCACACGCAAGGTCCGGGCGAGTTATCCTCTTCGTCATGGCCGCGTCCCCGACGACCATCTCTCAACCTGAAATTCGCAGACGCTCCTGGTTCAGCGAGGGTATGGCTGTGATCTGGGCCATCGCGCTGGCCAAACTCATTTTTCATATCTACTTCAACAATCAGTATGGCTATTTTCGGGACGAGTTCGACTACCTGTCTTGCGGCGATCACCTGCAATGGGGTTACGTCGACCAACCGCCGCTGATTCCCTTCCTGATCCACTTCTGCCGCGCAGTTCTCGGCGACTCGCTGCGCAGCATTCGTTTCATTCCCGCTCTCGCTTCGTCGCTGCTGGTAGTGCAAAGCGCGTTGCTGGTTCGAGAACTCGGCGGCCGGCGCTATGCCATGCTCCTCACCGCAATTTGCGTCGTAATCGCGCCACAGTATCTTTCCAACGGCAGCCTGCTGACGACGAATTGTCTCGAACCGAACATATGGATGGGCTGCGCGTACTTTGCAATCTTAGCGGTGAAGCGGCACAACCCGCGTTACTGGCTGTGGTTTGGCGTAGTCGCGGGCATTGGTCTGGAAGAAAAATACTCGATCGCAGTTTTCGGATTGGGGATGCTCATCGGCTTGTTGCTGACCGAGCAGCGCCGCGTGTTCCTGAATAAGTGGATCTGGATCGGCGGCGCCGCAGCCTTCCTCATCTTCCTGCCAAACATTCTGTGGAACATCCACTACCACTGGCCCTTCGTGCAGCTCATGCACGCGATCAGGGCGGAAGGACGCGACGTGGTGCTGGGCCCGATCGCTTTTTTCTTTCAGCAAACACTGCTGCTCGATCCCATCACCGCACCGATCTGGCTGGCGGGATTATTCGGCCTGCTGTTCTCGAAACAGTTCCGCCAATATCGCATGCTGGGCTGGTGCTACCTGGTTTGCTATCTCGTTTTTTATGTGCTGCACGGCAAGAGCTACTACCTGGCGCCGATCTATCCCATGCTGCTGGCGGCAGGTGCCATCGTGATTGAAGCCGCACTGGATCGGCCTGAAACCAGTCGCCCGCGCCTGCAATGGCTCAAGCCGCTGATCGCCGTGATCATCCTGGCAAGCGGCGCGCATCTGGTGCCCATCACCGTCCCGGTGCTTTCCCCGGAACGCTTCATCGCGTACACCAAAACTCTCCCTTTCAAGCTTCCGGTGACGGAGCACTCGCATGCGCGTGCCCCGCTGCCGCAGTGGTATTCGGATCAATTTGGATGGAAGGAGATCGCGGACGAAACTGAAGTTGCCTGGAACCGGATTCCCGCCGCGGAGCGCCCCGACTGCGGCATCTTCGCGCAAGACTACGGACAGGCTGGCGCAATCGATTTCTTCGGCCGTAAGCATGGACTGCCCGGCGCCATGAGCGGCGATCGCACCTACTGGCTCTGGGGCCCTCGCGGCTACTCCGGCAATTGCATGATCGTGCTCGATGACCGCGAGGACGTTCTTGAGCGCTACTGGCAAAGTGTCGAACTGGTCGGCATCTCCGCTCCCAACACGTACGCCCTGGAACAGCAGATTCCGGTTTTCGTCTGCAAGGGCAAGCGATTCGATTCCTGGGCGAACGTCTGGCCGCATCTCAAGCGCTGGCGGTAATCAAGAAACAACACATTGACCTCTTGGTTCTGTTGAGAGGCGCGCCCCTGGCTTGACTTCGGTTCATTGCGTCCACGACAATGCAATGCTCTCCCAAATGAGTTGCGTTATTCAGTTGAATTCCCCCAGAGGTTTTCCATGTTTCCACGCCGAAGCATCCTGTCTTCCCCTTTGCTTTTTTACTTCTTGCTTTCTTCTCTGCTGGTGACGGGCGCCGCAGCGCAAATAGCCCAGCCGACCGTCTGGGCCGCAAAGCCCGAT
>QHVR01000113.1 GCA_003223595.1 Acidobacteriota bacterium | reverse complement strand
GTCAAATGTCGACCTCGATTTTCTTTCACTATGTGACTGCGGAATTCGCCGGATCCCTCGACTGAGCGTCAGTGCAGCCCTGAAATCAAATACAGAAGCGAGAGCGTCTGGTTGTAACTATAGGCAAATCGTTTTCCATCGCGAGTGGCGATGACCGGTGCGACCAGCACTACGCCGGCAGGCACGCCTGGCCTCAGCTCCTTTAAGAGAGTTTCCTTCCCAGTGGTAATTTCCGCCTGGTAGACCTTGCTGGGAAACTCGCCGAAATGATAGCCGTACAGAATGGAACTGTTATTCGACCACTCGATGGGCGTGAAATCAGGATGCAGGTTCGGGATCGGGTGCGAAGTGCCGTCTCGCAGAGAGTAGATTTTTGTGGTTCCATTCGTGGTACCAGTCATGAACTGGCCATCAGGAGAAAAGACACCGCAGGTGATCCCTTCGGGACTCGCGGCTTTCGCCTTTCCGGTCGCGACGTCTACGAGATAACAGCGAATGGCCTGACCAGCGCCGTTGCCGTTGATGGCGAAGCTGTGCCCGTCTGGAAGGAAGCGGGCGAACCCGTTCTGCACGTGTTCTAAGCCGGTCACAGAAATTGCGCGCGATTGTCCAGGACCGATCGGGAGCAATGTCACCTGGGGCAGATTGCCGGTAGAAATCGAAAGCGCCCATTTTCCGTCCGGGGAGATTGCACCGGAACTGCCTTCGCCCAGACGAACGGGCAGGGAGCCGTCCACTTTGCGCATCATCACCGCGTAACCGGGGCCTGCAGGCTCGCTAGAATCCTCGAAAATGACGAACTGCCCATCTTTGGAGATGGCGCGAACAGAATTGTCATCGTGATAGGAAAGATCGACGTCCTGATTCTGGTCGAGTGTGGTATAGCCCATATCCAGACGTCGCGAGTTCAGGCTCACCAGCACGCGGCCATCACGTGCAATGTCTTCCAGGTTGATGGCCGAGGGCAGATCAAGGACCCTGCGAAGTTTTCCCGACAGGTCCACCGCCATGAGGTTTAGGTTGTTGCCTGTATCAACGGCGCTAAACCATATTTCTTTGCCATCGGGGCGCCACGCCAGTCCCCGTTCACAATTCCACTCGTGCGTGATTGTACGGACGTGGCCGGCAGTATCCATGACGCTGACGTTGCCGCGAGTGTCCCAGAGCGCGGGATGATCCATGAACGCGATCTTCTCGCCCTGGGGAGAGAAGCGGACGTTGCTGATCCAGCCGCGGCTCTCGTAAAGCACATTGCCGATGGGATATTCGAGGCGGCTGTGGCCCTCCACGTTATGGACCACTGCGAGCTTTCCGGAGTTGTCCCAGTCTGCCCAGCGCACATCGGAAAGCAGTTCGCGCGGAGAGCCGCCGGCGATAGGGGCGCGCGCCAGCATGCCGTTCATGGTTTCTATCTGGCCGTTGTGGATTCCGTGCAACACAAGGGCAAGCTCGTTGCTGCGGGAGATGGCGAGGAGATTAGAGTCGGCAAGCGCCAGGGGCTGGGAGAGCAGCGAATTGCCCACCGTGGAGAACAGGCGGATGGGGCGATCATTCCACGAGGCGGCGTACACGATCGATTGTCCATCCGGCGCAAATCGAGCCGCGTAGATAGTGCCATCTTCGAATGTCAGGCGCGTGTAAACCGGGTGGGGCGGAGGCGCTTGCAGCAATCTGGCGGCAACCATGACCACGAGTGCGAAAGCGATGACTCCGGCCAACAGCAACGCGATCGTTGCCTTCTTGCGAGTGCGCGGTTCATAAGGCCGGGACTGCACCGGGCCCGACCCGGAGAGACTGTGCAACGCGAAGGCCAGGTCCTTGGAAGATTGGAAGCGGTTGTCCGGTTCCTTCTCCACGCAATGGCGGATGATTTCCTGATAGGCACTGGGGATCGCCGCATCCTGAAGATTGGCGGCAGGCGGTTCCTCCCGGAGCACAGCGGTCATTGTGTCCACTTCGGTCTCACCGCGGAACGCACGCCGGGCGGTGAGCATTTCATAAAGCATCGCGCCGAAACTGAAAATGTCACTGCGGTGGTCCACTGGCTTGGCGCGCAATTGCTCGGGACTCATGTAGGCGACGGTGCCGATGACGGCTCCGTGCTTGGTTACCGTCGTCATGCTTTCCACGGCGCGATCTTGGTCCAATGCGACCTGTAACTTGGCCACTCCAAAATCGAGGATCTTGATGCGGTCATCATGGGTGATAAAAATGTTTTCCGGCTTGAGATCGCGGTGAACAATGTGCCGTTCGTGGGCGGCGATTAGGCCTTGCGCTACCTGCAGCGCATAGGCTGTGGCCTGACGTACCGGGATGGCGCCTTCGTTCAGGCGCTGGCGCAGAGTTTTGCCTTCGAGCAACTCGGAAACGATGTAGGGAATCGAGCCATCGAATCCGACGTCGAAGATGGCTAAGATGTTGGGATGATTCAGCGCGGCGGCAGCACGAGCTTCCTGCTCGAAGCGGCGCAGGTGATCGGGATTATCGCTGGACGCGGGCCGGATCAGCTTCAGAGCCACGTCACGGCCGAGCCGCTCGTCGCGGGCGCGGAAGACCTCGCCCATGCCGCCAGCGCCGATCTTCTCCAGGACTCGATAATGCCCGACTAGCTGGCCATCCATAGGCAGGTACGCAATTATCTCTTGCACGGCATGTTAGGGGCGCCCTAGGGAGGAGTCAAGAGCAGGAAACCGTAAAAGCCTTTGAGGCATACGAGTGACAAGGCGATTTTGTCGCCAGCGTTTGCGGTACTTGGGTCCGATTGTCGAAGATAACCACCACGCCCATCCAAGACGCCGTCCGCCCCAAGGGTCAGCAGGAGAGTGGAGCGCCTCCATGAACAGGCAGGCAGCCGTAAGAAGTTAACTCCGTAGGCCACACGTCAGGCTTTTGCCCGTCATTGCAAGAACCTAGTCTTCGCTGACGACTGAAGAGTCGCGACTGACTGCGACATGTGAGAAGCTCTGCTTCCTGCAAAGGAATTGTGCGGAGTGTCGAAGCGGTGTGGATATGCGCGAGACTTGATCCCACCCTCCCTCGCAACGATCGCGAAGTAGGGTGGGAAATCGAGCAAAGGATTCGATAACCGCTCCCCTCTAGTGATGATCCAAGTCATCATTGCTAATACGAATCGTGAACGGGGCAGAGGAAATGCCGCCCGCACTCACAATCAGTTGATACACATCGGGCGTGACCGCAGGGTTCAGGGTGAAGTTGACGCTTTCGTGCGGAATATTTCCCACGCTGGTGGAAGTCCAGTTTGTCGACCGGCAATAGAAGACGAGCCCGCTCGAATTCTGAAGTCGGATGATGGGAAAGTTCTCGTTGCTTTGCGCATCGTCACCATAGGCGGACGCGTCGGATGGTCCGTTCAATTGCCTGCCGGTTAGGGTGAAGACGCCATCGTTGTGCGTGACCCTTTCAATTACGGGCCGGTAGTTAGGCCTGGCGGCTCCTTGGGGCGTGTAGGCATACAGTTGGTTTCCGAGTCCGTCGCTGAACAGGACCTGCCCAGTGGGAAGTACGAGCATCCGCGTCACGAATGCAGCAAACGTGGGCAGGTTCGGGTCATTGAGAGGCGGGCTCACCGGGGAGATGTTGTTCTCGTCTGGATCGAAATCAAACAGCTGCGTTGGGCTGCTAAATTCGCCACCGAACACCAGACTGATCTGCTGTGCGGACACTGTGGCTTTCGAGGAGAGGTGGATCTGGTGCCGCGAGTCAATGCTGGTGATGATGGTGCCCGGTGGGATCACGTTCCTGGTGCCGTCCGCCTGGGCAACTGCCCAAGTGACTTGTAGGCCTGCTGTGGAAGGGATGTTACTGATGATGTCGGATCCCGCTGCGGCGTCGCCATTTTGGTTTATGGGATTCGGACCGGCATCTGCTGCCAACAGAACGTGGCCGTTGGGCATTAGCGCTGCAGGCGCGTCGTCCGCGCCAAAGTTGGCACCTCGGACAGCGCCAAAAGGATTGCTCAAAGTCCCGTGGATATCGGGACCGGCTGACCAGCTGTTGTTGGCTGGTTTGTACAACCCGGTGTGCTGATTCGCTCCGATCACAATTGCGCGGCCATCCTGCAACCGTAACACTGGGCCCAGTTCAAAGCCGAGTGCCGGGCTGGTGAGAACAGGCAAGGTTCCGTTGGCGGAGCCATCGGCGGGACTGATGGGCGTCCAAACATTCTGGATTGGATCGTAGAGTTCCGCATAGCCTTGGTTATTCGTGACGCTCTGGAACAAGTCGTAGGTGAGAACGCCGCCGCCACCCATACTGGCCCAGCCTTCTTCATCGCTGCGGTCGTTGTAGACCTTCGTGGCCGCTTGCGTCCAGGAGTTTGTGTCAACCGAGTAAATGTAAGTGGAATTGTTAAAGATGTTGCCGGCCAGAATCCGGTGTCCGGAGAGCAGAATTGAAGGGTCGTCGCCGAAGCAGGCGAGCGCGATCCCGCGGAATCGGACGGCGGGACTCGGTCCGGTCAATGTCGCATTGGCCGAGATGGTCACCTGTGTTGCCGAATCAACGCTTAGCACCGTAGCTCCGGCAGGAATGCCGTTTCCGGTTATTGTCCAGCCTGGCGTGAGGCGATCGGTGGAATAGATCCCTGTGACTGTAGGAGAACCGGCTGCAAGCTGAACGTCTGAAGTAACATTGCGCGTGCCGCAAAAGCGCGCGCCCGCCTCAGTCGGGTAAGGAGCTATGGGAGACCAAGTGTCTTTGACCGGATCGTAGATTTCACCGGAGGGCGCGATATTCGGATCGAAGTATGGTCCGGTGTACTCGCCGCCCAAGAGCCAGACCCTTCCGTCTTGCAGGATGTTGGTCGCGAAGTAGAGCCGCGGAAAACTCATGGGCGCCGTTGTGGTCCAAGTCCCGTTTACATAACTGCCCTGCGCATCCGGGGTGAGCTTGAACCAGTGCTGACCGTCGTCGCCGCTCTGCGTCAGGACCGTCCCGTCCGACAGCAGCAACATGTTGATAACCGAGCCGCCGGGGGGCGGATTTTTGAGTGCGGTCCAACTTGCCTGTTGCGCATAGGACATGGAACTGAGTGTCACTAGTCCGCAGGCCAAAATCAGGAAAAAGATCCGTGTGCTGATTGTGTGGTTCGGAGAATCTATTTGCGAAATCCGAAACAATGACATATCCAAGCTCCTCGCTCACCTTGTTTATTGCACTCAAGACGCAGAAAACCTCGGCAGTGCCGACGAACATACCTTTGCGAAATAAGCAACGACAGAAAACGATTGGAACCGTGTTGCGGTCTTACTGAATTGCGAACCTAACAGACGACTCGGAGCCCTCGCGGAATCTTCGGTTGGACTCGATGGTGCGGCTAGGCTGGCTGGAGTCCGCCTGAATCGCGTGCAGAGTACGATGCTCGCTCCGAGGTGTCAATACAATTCGAGGTGTAGGCAAGCAAAAATCGCGCGAGGCCGAGCTTTCAAAGTGCGCGCTACTCGAGGTTCTGCAGACTTTTTTAATTTACATCGCGATAACATCAACTGTGATGCTTGTTACGTTTGGAGGTAAAGTTACCAAGAGTCGCTCGCTGCAGAAGACAGAAATCGTGACACCGGTGATCAAATGGGGAACTCTCATCTACTCCAGGCAGATCTTTACCTCGATGGCAATTCGTGCGCAGTAGCGCAGAGGGGTTCCATTCCGAAGCTGCTGTTTCGTCACAGTATGTGAACCTGCCCGATCTACGGCAGTACAGCCAATGCTGGTATCAATCTGACGCTCAACATCAATGCCATTGCAGACCCCGTTGAACGCGTTGTGATGATCCAGTTCGTCATGTCATTTCCACCTGAATGCATCCATTCTCCATCAGGTCGTCAACTGTATGAGGCGATTCCACTCAAAAGCGGCCGCGCGGGGGCTGGGAGCGATGAGCCAGCCTGCGGGTGGTCGAGCATGGTATACTCGTAGTTCGCCTGCACTTATACCGAGGCAATCCTGTGATCTCCTCTGAACTGGGCGAATCCTGCGCTATCGTTCTTTAAAGACGTTCTATGACTACGAGGTCGAACCATGTCCGGCCATTCTAAATGGGCGACAATTAAGCATAAAAAAGGGGCGCTTGACGCCAAGCGCGGCAAGATTTTTACCCGTCTCATCAAAGAAATCAGCATTGCTGCCAAAAACGGTGGAGGCGATCCTGATTCCAACCCGCGCCTGCGTGGCGCCATCGTTGCGGCGAAGGCGGAGAACATGCCTGCCGACAACATCAAGCGGGCGATCCAGCGGGGGACCGGCGAATTGCCCGGCGCGACTTATGAAGAGTTCTCGCTGGAAGGCTATGGGCCCGGGGGCGTTGCGATCCTGCTCGACATTAATACCGATAACCGCAATCGTACTGTCAGCGAAATCAGGCACGTGTTCGGCAAAAATGGCGGGAACATGGCGGAAGCCGGGGCAGTTTCGTGGATGTTCCACAAGAAGGGCGACATCCTGGTTGCGAAGTCGGCGGCCAAAGAAGACGATCTGATGAACATCGTCCTCGAGTCGGGCGGAGATGATCTGCATGATGACGGCGACAACTGGGAAATCATCACGGAGCCCTCGGCCTACGAGGCGGTGCTGGAAGCGGTGAAGCAGGCTGGTATCACTCCGGTGTCGGCCAGCGTCGCGTCCATTCCGCAGAATTACATCAAGCTGGAAGGCCAAGCTGCCAATACCATGATCCGTCTGATGGAAGCGCTCGAAGAGCACGACGACGTGCAGAACGTGCACGCGAACTTCGACATCGATCAGAAGTTGCTGGAAGAAGTGGCCGGATAATTTTTTCACCTCGAAATCAACAAGCCGCCCATGCTGGGGCGGCTTTTCTCATATTGCGCACAAGTTTTGTTGGAGTTGCGCGACCCTTGATCAGGGAAAGTTTTCAACATGTTGGTGGAAAAGGCTGTGGAAAAGCCCGGAACTGTTGACCTAAATGGTTCATTGACGGCTGCTTTAGCATTTTGCACCGGACTCGTTGCTGGCACGTTGGTGGTAGTAGTGGAAAGGGATATCGCGTCGACTGGAACCGCATCGTGAAAGCAAGATTGGACAAACTGCTGGTCGACCGGGGGATCGTACCTTCGCGCGAGCGGGCGCAGCGGCTGATCCTGGCGGGCCAAGTTCTGGTCGACGAGCAGAAGGTCGACAAGGCAGGCGCGCAGGTGGCCGCGGATTGCGCGATTCGCCTGCTCGGGCAAGATCTAAAGTATGTCAGCCGAGGAGGATTGAAACTGGAGCGAGCGCTCGCGCACTGGAAAATCGACCTAGCGGGGAAGCTGTGCCTGGATGTCGGCTCCTCTACCGGGGGATTCACGGACTGCATGCTTCAGCACGGCGCCGCGCGCGTCATTGCCATCGACACTGGCTACGGACAAATGGATTTCAAGCTGCGTCAGGACCCGAGAGTTCGTCTCTTGGAGAAAACGAATGCCCGGTATCTCACCGCCGACGCGATCGGCGAGACGGTGGATCTTATCTCCATGGACGTGTCCTTCATCTCCGCGACTCTGGTGCTTCCCGCGGTGGTGGAGAGTGCGTTTCCAGTAGGCGCAGAACGCTCCGGGCGAAAAATGGTTGTGCTGGTAAAGCCTCAATTCGAGGTAGGCAGGGAACAGGTAGGAAAGGGCGGCATTGTTCGTGACGAGAAAGCGCAACTCGCCGCGCTGGACAAGGTGAGAAGCGCAGTGGCGAATCTGGGCCCGGTTCAGACGGACAGCATCGAATCGCCGATACTGGGAGCGGAGGGCAACCGCGAATTTCTTCTGTACGCGGTGTTTTAGTGACCCCAGAGTTCCTGTGAGCGGCCTGTGGTTCATCCTTACCTTTTCTGTACAATCAACGTTTCGGTTGAAATGGCAAACCAAGTATCCACGCATAAAACTGCCGCAGTGATTTCCAGGCCCGGCCGTCCACAGGTCGCCGAGATCATGCCCGATCTGCTGAATTGGTTCATGGAGCACAACTACGGGGTCATTGTGGATGAGCACACAGCGAGATACGTTTCCACTCAGGAACTTGTGCCCCGTTCAGCTATGGGCTCGCGTGCTCTCGATCTGGTGGTCGTACTGGGCGGGGACGGAACGCTGTTATCCGCCGCCCGAATCACGGCGGCCATTGATGTGCCGCTGCTTGGGGTGAACCTGGGTTCTCTGGGATTCCTGACTGAGGTCCCGTTGCAATCGCTGTACAGCATGCTGGACGCAATCGCGCAGGGAAGAGCCCCGATTGAACAGCGAACCCTGATCAACGTCGAGATACATCGGGACGGCGTGGTGCGCGGCAGCTACCTCGTTTTCAACGATGCCGTGGTGAACAAGACGCCGCTGGCACGGCTGAACACTTACGATCTTTACGTGGACAAGGCTTTTGTGTCCGGATATCGGGCGGACGGCATGATCATCGCGACTCCGACAGGATCCACCGCGTATTCGCTTTCCGCCGGCGGCCCGGTGCTGATGCCGAGTGTGAGGGCGCTAGTGATCACTCCAGTCGCGCCGCATTCGCTGACCCATCGTCCGCTGGTGGTTCCGGATTCTTCGGAGATCGAAATCCTGTTGCGCAGCGAAGAAGAAGTCGCGTATCTCAGCCTCGATGGGCAGCCTGGGCTGGACCTGCGAGATGGTGATCGCGTGCGCTGCCGCCGTTCGGAGCACATGGTAAGCCTATTCCGCACCGGAACGGACTTCTTTACCGTCCTGCGTTCGAAGATGAAGTGGGGAGAGAAATCGGTCTGACGAACTTACTCCGTCATTAATCCTCAATCCCAGCTTTATTCTTCGTTTGGGCAGTTCGCGTTCTGTGTTCGATACGGTCGTATTGCGCCTTGAGTTCGGCGTATTGGGCTTGCATCTGCCGATACTGTGCAGACAAAACTGGATAGTCGCGCAAAATTTGATCGTATTGCAGCTTGAGTTCTGAATAGTGCTGATCGAGCTGATCATATTGCGTATGCAGGGACGCATAATCGCTCATCCGCTTTTCCCCACGGCCTCGTGCCAAGCCAAACAGATACGAGGTCAGGACCAGCAGCAACACTCCGATAACCCGTCCCGCCCTGCCATTGCTAACTTTCTCATTCTGAGTACTGAGGGTCTCTGCCATATTCGTCCTCGCCTTGGCTCAGCATTTTAGCCTGATTTGAAATCGCTAGAAAGGGAATTACACAACGAAAGACCGCGTTCAGAGTTCGTCTCGCAGAAGGTCCGAAATCTTCTCGCGGCGGCGGATTACTTTGGCGGAGGTCCCCGCGACAAGTAGTTCTGCCGCGCGTGGACGCGTATTGTAGTTTGAGGCTAAGGCCATCCCGTAGGCGCCAGCATCGAGAATGGCCAGCAGGTCTCCTTCTTCGACGCCCGACATCTGGCGGTCGCGCGCAAAGAAATCACCCGTCTCGCAAATGGGCCCGACGATATCGACGGTTTCCGGCTTTATGCCGGCATCGGTACGCTGCAGGATCGGGACGATCTCGTGATGTGCGCCATACAGCGCGGGACGGATCAAGTCATTCATCGCGGCATCGACCACCAGAAAGCGCTTTCCGTTATTCGCTTTCTTGTAGACCACAGAT
This sequence comes from Acidobacteriota bacterium, assembly GCA_003223595.1. Classification (GTDB taxonomy): domain Bacteria; phylum Acidobacteriota; class Terriglobia; order Terriglobales; family Acidobacteriaceae; genus Sulfotelmatobacter. The sequence continues at coordinate 3,715 of QHVR01000113.1, read as the reverse complement.
GTGACCAGAACCCCGGCGGGGCCGACAATCGAGCGCCCTGGTTCAAGCAGGAGCCGCACACCCAGATCGCGTAGAGGACCGGTCAAAGCGCGCGCGTATGCAGTGACCTCCTCAGAGAAATTCGAGGCTGGTTTTTCATAGGAAATTCCGAGCCCGCCTCCGGCGTCGACGTAGGCGATGCTGTGGCCGTCCTCGCGCAATTCGCCGACCAGATCCGCGACTCGGGACATGGCCTGGCCGAAGGGAGCGGCGTCGGTAATCTGAGAGCCAATGTGAACGCTGACGCCGCGAACCTTCAGATAGCGAGCGCTGGATAACTTGTGATAGAGCTCGCGCGCATCCCGGATAGGCACACCGAATTTGTGTTTATGCAGGCCGGTGGAAATGTAGGGATGGGTTTCGGCGGCGACGTCAGGATTTACACGCAATGCGACGGGAGCGGTGGTGTGCAGCCGTCCGGCGCACTCTGCGAGGGCCCACAACTCCGATTCGCTCTCGACATTGAAGAGCATGATCTCAGACTTCAGGGCGGCGGTGAGTTCTTCGCGCGTTTTCCCGACGCCCGAAAATACCACCCTTTTTGCTGCCTTCTTGTCGGCGGCGAGGACGCGTTGCAGTTCTCCCCCCGATACCACATCGAAGCCGCAACCCTTCCTCGCCAGCAGCCGCAGGATGCCCAGGTTGGAGTTTGCTTTAACGGAATAGCAGATGGTGTGATCGATATCGCGAAAGGCGCGATCAAAAACCGCGTAACGTTCGTGAATCATGCCTGCGGAATAGAGATAAAGGGGTGTCCCGTATTTCTTGACCAGCTTCGGAATCGGCACATTCTCGCAATGCAACACCGGCGGACCATCGCGCCGCAACAATCCGTGTTTCGTGTCGCGGTAGATGAATCCGGGCGGACGGGCAGCCCGCGGACTCTGGAAAGAGGACGTCATTTCTTTTTGTGAGAAGAGCTACCGCGTACCCGGATGGCCACCACCGTTTGATCGTCGAACGCTTCGACTCCCGCGGCGTGCTCGGCTACGGCGTTGAAGATGGAATCGACCACGCAGGAGGCGGACTTGTCGGCGCATCCGGCAACGACTCTTTCGGTGCGTCCGCGTCCGAATAGTTCTCCGTTGCCATTGCGGGCATCGAGGATGCCATCGCTGAAAAACACGAACATATCTCCCGGCTTCATGCGGAACTGGAACTCGTCATACTCAGCTTCGTCGAAGAGTCCGAGCGGCAGCCCAGTTGCCTCGATAACCTCGTTCTTCCCGTCGTGTACGAAGATGGGGCGGGGGAGTCCGGAATTGGAGACGGTCAAAATGCGCTGTGCATCGTCCCACAGTGCATAGATGATGGAAACGAACTGAGCCTCGATGCGGCGCTCCGCCAGCGAGAGATTCACGGCGGAAAGCATCTCTCCCGGGGCAGGCTCGATAGGAGCGTGGGAGCGGATAATGCCGCTCACCAGCGCAGCGTAAATGGCCGCCGGAGCTCCCTTGCCACTCACGTCGCCGATCACAATCCCGAGCCGCGACATGGAATAGGGAATGAAATCGTAAAGATCTCCACCGATGGTGCGCGCCGGGACAAATTTTGCGGCTACGTCGAGGTGAGCCAGCCTGGGATTGGTCTGGGGCAACAGCCGACTCTGCAGCTCACGGGCCAGCGAGAGATCGCGTTCCAAACGGCGTTCCTGCCGCTCAATCTCCTCGTAAAGGCGGGCATTCTCAATCGCGATCGCGATTTGCGCCGCAAGCGTGGTCATGGTGCGCTTGTGCTCATCAGTGAAGAAGCCGCGCCGGGTATGCTCGAGGTCGAGTACTCCAACTACCTTGCTCTTGTAGACCAGTGGGACTACCAGTTCAGAGCGGGTCTCGGGATTGGCCTCTACATAGCGGGGATCTTTGGTCACATCGGGGACCAGCACGCTCTCTTTGCTCTCGGCTGCATATCCCACCAAGCCGCGACCCATTGGGATCTCATGCTTGAGTTGAATATTCTCGTTGAAGCGTAGGGCGAAGCGATGCTGCAGCTTCTGGCCTGAGGGATCGAGCAAAAGAATGCTGAACATCTGGTAATCGATGAGGCGCCGGACCAGTTCGGCAATGCGTCCGAGCAACTCATCGAGATTCAGGATAGATGTCAGTTCGCGGGCAATTTCGTTGAGCAGCAGCAGGATGCGAGCCTGCTTGGTGGTGCGGGTGTAGAGCTGGGCGTTCTCAATGCCGGCTGCCATGCGCGAGGCCACCAGCGTGAGCAGACGTTGATGTTCTTCCGTAAAGTAGCGGGGTTCACGGGCTTCGATATCGATAACGCCGATGACGCGATTCTTGGTGATTAGCGGGATGGCCAATTCCGAGCAAACGTTCGGAATGGCTTCGATATACCGTGAATCTTCCCTAACATCGTCGATGAGCACCGGTTCGCGCAACTGGGCAGCCAGTCCAGTGACCCCTTCGCCCACCTTCACCCGAGTCCGTTCGGCAAATTCCGGAGGATAGCCAATCTGAAACCGGAAGCGCATTTCCTGCGTCTTCTCGTTGAGCAGCAGGATGGCAAAAATTTCGTAGTTGATGACCTTGCGGACGACTTCAGCAACCCGGCGCAGCGTGGTGTCGAGGTCTAAGGACGTCGCGAGCACGTCGGCGACATCGAGCAGCAGCGACTCGGCCGGGGATGGGTCCGGTTTGGAAACCACAGAACTCATGCTGGTAATGATAGCAGTCAGCTTTTCACGCCCTGTGGATACATGGGCAATGCTGCTGGGCAAACATCGTGCGAAAGTGCGCTCCGGGCGCGATACTGGGGTTTTACTTACTCTCGCGGCACCACACAAATATCCGGGAGATTGCGGTATTTTTCGGCGTAATCGAGTCCGTAGCCGACCACAAATTCGTCCGGAATCTTAAATCCCACGTAATCGCCTTCCAGGGGAAGCTTGCGGCGCGAGGGTTTATCCAGCAAGGCGGCGACCTTGAGGCTGCGCGGCTGCCGCGCCATGAGCAGTTGTTTCAAGTACGTCATGGTTAGACCGGTGTCGAGAATGTCCTCCACGAGAATGATGTTCCTGTCTTTCATGCTCTGATCGACGTCTTTGGTGAGCTTCACTTCGCCGGTGGAATCCCAACCACTCATGAGTTCCTGACTCGGGGTAGGGCGATTCCCATAGCTGGATACGCCGATAAAGTCGAAGGTGGCATCCAGATCAAGATTGCGCGCGAGATCGGACAGGAAGATTGCCGCGCCTTTGAGCACGCCGACAAGAATTACGGATTGGCCTGCGAAGTCTTTGGAAATCTGCGCGCCTAATTCACTCACACGCTGGGCAACGTCAGCGCGGGGAATCAGCACCTTAAGTTCTGGCATGGCGTTTCATATTAAACTAGCTTCGCCGATTTCGAAAAAGTAGATGGCTAGAAGCTAGCAGCTAGGAGCTAGAAGCTATGGATTTGAAAGGCGTCAAACTCACGTGGTTAGGCCACGCAACCTTCCGGATTGAGACTCCGGGCGGAAAGACTGTCATTATCGATCCCTGGGTCATGAACAATCCCGCGTGCCCGGAATCTGAAAAGAAAGTAATGAAAGTCGACGTGCTGCTGTGCACGCATGGTCACGGCGACCACATCGGGGATGCCGTCGAAATCTGCAAACAGCACAACCCAATCGTGGTTGGAATTCCAGAGCTAGCGCGCTGGCTGGGAAAGAAAGGCGCGAAGAA
>QHVR01000191.1 GCA_003223595.1 Acidobacteriota bacterium | reverse complement strand
TTCAATCCCCGCACCTTCCTGTCAACCATTGGCAAGGGCAGAGAGATGGTGTCGTTCGGAAAGAAAAGCACGATCTTCACTCAAGACGATACAACGGATGGACTGTTCTTTATCCAGGAGGGTAAGGTGCAGCTCAGTGTCGTGTCCGAAGCTGGGAAAGAAGCGACTCTCGGCATTTTGAGCGAAGGAGACTTCTTTGGCGAAGGCGGTCTGGCTGGTCAACTCACCCGCATGTCATGCGCGATAGCCTTGACCGACTGCGTGCTCCTGCATGTTAAGAGAAAAGCAATGATGCATGCAATGAACCTGCAGCCAAAATTATCGGCCATGTTCATGAAGTGCCTGTTGAAACGCAACATTCGATACCAGGACGACTTGGTCGATCAACTTTTCAACTCCAGCGAAAAACGGCTTGCACGCGTTCTTCTGTTGATGGCGCAGTAGGCGTTTCCGAAATGTCAGTCCCAAGACTCAGTCAGGAAACGCTGGCAGAGATGGTAGGGACAACGCGCTCGCGGGTCTGTTTCTTCATGAACCGATTCAGGAAGCTGGGTTTCATCAATTACGACCTCGGCAATAACTTGCATGTTCACAGTTCCCTACTGAATATCCTTCTTCAAGATGGTGACGGAGGATCCATGGCCTCCGCAGCAAGGAACCGTATTGCACGGCAAAAAGGGCTTTCAGAACCGCCTCCAGAGCACGGCAGGCTGCGCGATCGGGACCGTGCAAAGCGACCGACTCTTCCTGGAGTTCAAGGGGCTCGTGAGTAACGCGGCTTAGAGAATCTCTACTGTCGTGGGCGGTGTTCGCCATATTCCAGGGGTCGCCATGGTCATCCGTCGTAGGACAACTCTAATCGTCGCGGGAGGAGTGGTTGCGATACTTTTGCTCGCGCTCATTTTGGTGGTCCCCGCTGTCATTAACGTAGATCGCTACCGGCCCCAGTTAATTTCCTATCTCCAAGAGAAAACTGGAAAGCAAGTTGAAATCGGACGGCTGGCACTCACGTTTTTTCCTGTAACGATTCACATTGATCATATCGGCGTTAGGAACCCTCCAATATTTCCGGCTGGCTATGTTCTTCAGGTCGCGCGGATCGACGCCGAACTTGGCCTCGGAGCGCTCCTGCAGCGGCAATTGGTTATCAAGTCCCTCGTAGTCGAGGACGCGGTCTTGAATCTGACTTCGGATCCCGACGGCCCGTGGAACTTCGAGAATCCTCAATCGAAAGTTTCGAAAGCCGTTTCTCTCGGTCCTATTTCAATTCTAAACATTAAGCGCGCAACGGTGATTGCATCGAATCTGTTGCCATCCGATGCGGCGGGTCCAGTTTTCTTCGAAGCTCACGATATCTCCTGCCAACTGGAGCAGGTGAACCTTGCGGGGATTATCGATCCTTCTTCTTCCTCGATGGACGGCCAGGGTAGGCTGAAGGCGGATCTTCTGCGCTTCGGCTCCGTCGAGGCAAGAAATCTCAATTCCAAACTGCGGCTAGAGTCGAGGCAGGTTTTCTTCACGGATGTCAAAGCCGAAGTCTATGGCGGGAGTGCCGTGGGTAGCCTCTCCTTCGACCTGTCGGCGAAGAACACAAGCTTCAAGAGCAATGCGCGACTGAGCGGAATCAATGTGGCGCAACTTCTGGCGGCCTTCCCGAACGGCGGTGGAAGGATGACCGGGAAGATGGAGGGAGACCTAAAATTAGCCGGAGAAATCGCGCACTCGCTCCGTCCGCTGGCGGGAATGCATGGAACTGGACACTTGACGGTGCGCAACGGCCAGCTACCGAGTCTAAAGCTGAACGCAAACTTGATGAAGCTGGCGCACTTCAACGATCTTGGTCCGGCGAAAGATGATCCGTCCTCGTTTAAGCTGATCACCACCGACCTGGAACTCGACAATCAGCGGATTTCGAGCAGGTTGATAGACCTCGACGGATACGGAGTCGATGTGGATGGCTCGGGCAGTGTGAGCGTGTCAGGCTCCGACGATTTGAATTATCGCGGGTTGGCGGAGATTACAACCAAGGAGAGCTTCTTCACCAACACCATGGCCCGACTGTCCGGAGCCACTCTAAAAGACGGTAAGTTACAGTTCCCCTTTCGGATCGGCGGAACGATCGATAGCCCCGTATTCTCCAAGGGCAAGGGCGATCAGGACGTAGATGCTCCGCAAAATCGGTAGAGTGCCAGCCAGAAGTTCTCTGGCGTGCAAGCTTCGTTCGCTTTCCCTCAATAAGTCGGTGCCATTCGAAGAATGGGATCGCGAGCACGGACTTGCCTGACGCGTAAACCCCGAAAGTTTGCAGCTTTTCTCACATCATGATCGCTTCGAAAGCTCAGTCCATTTTATGCTCGGTGTCCCCAAACCTGATTTTCTTGTTGTCTGGTATGCCGCGCGGATAAAGCGGCCCTGCTTTTTTCAGGAGAGCTTCTGTTTCCCTTAGTCGTTCGAGAGCCTTACCGACCGCATTCGTGGTTCTGCTCACAAGTTCTTCGACCCGCCGATGATCAAATCGAAACGAAGACATCTGAAGATCACCCACATAATTTTGTAACTTTAGAGGTGCCGTTCCAAGCGCCAAAATGAGCCAAATGAGCTTACCTCTGAACAGAACGAGCCCCTTTCCCTCCTCACTCACGCGCCCCCGGGCCGCGCCCACAACAGGAAACGCGATCCGAGTTCGGTTGAGTTGATCCCAGTCTGCGCTGATCGCAGTCCCTGTTCAAACTTCATTTTCATCTGTTTACTATCCTGTCACGGGTCTCTGGGCATGTCTCTTTCCCTTCTCCCGACAGGAACTTGACAATCCTTTGTACCAGCGCTATCTTGGGCGAATAGAAGGCGAAACACCATGGCTTCCCTACCCTTGCTCCCTGTTCCTGACAAACCGCGACTCGTCGGCATTGCACGGCTTGCGGCGGATGGCGAATCGATTCGGGAAGGGCACAACGTGGAGTATTTTACGTTGCCGTCGAAGTCGCTGCTTAACCGCTGCGTCAGCAACCGGGCTATGCCGTTTACCTGGACCATCAATCCATACCGCGGTTGCGAATTCGCTTGCAAGTATTGTTATGCGCGGTACACGCACGAGTTCATGGAGATGCGCGACGGTCTGGAGTTCGAGCGCAAGATCTACGTGAAACAACACGCGGCGGAGTTGTTGCGTCAGGAACTGAAGCGGGTGAAAGCAGACGAATCCATTGCGCTGGGAACAGCCACCGATCCTTACCAGCCTGCCGAGAGGCGGTACGAGGTCACCCGCGGAATCCTGGAAGAATTCGCGCGGCACCGTGGATTCGAGTTAGGGATCGTCACTAAATCAAATCTGGTCGTGCGCGATATAGAACTTCTGAAAAGTGTCGCCCGCGCCAATAAAATCTCGGTGCATATTACCGTCACCACTCTCGACACGGAGCTGGCGAGAATTCTGGAGCCACGTGCCCCGCGGCCGGATCTTCGCATCGATGCATTGCGCGAACTGGCGCGGGCTGGAATTCGTGTCGGGATCAGCTGTTCGCCGGTAATTCCCGGAATCACAGACTCGCCAAAAGATCTCGAAGCTCTCGTCCGCACCGCTGCGGAAGCGGGCGCTGATTACGTTTTTGCCAACCCATTGTTTCTGAAACCGTGCTCGGCGGCCGTCTTTCTTCCCTTTCTCGAACAGAATTTTCCCCATTTGGCGGAGAATTATCGGCAGCGTTATCAGGGTCGTGCCTTTCTTCCGCCGGCGTACGGCAAACGCCTGTCGCAACTGATCTTGCGCCTGCGCGAGAAGTACAAGCTCACGCATCGCCGGGACCGAGCCGCCTTCGCCACCAAGTGGCCGGTGGAGGCGTTTGACGAGCAACTGAACCTGTTCGAGAAGATTTTGTAATTTTGTAATCTGGTAATTTTGTAATTTCAGTGCGTATGCTCGATCATCGTCAGCCTCAATCGTTGTTCAATTGCCAAATTACCCGATTACCAAATTACAAAATTGTCTTTCCTCTATAATTTCCCTGAACCTCATGGCCGCTGCCCCTCCGCCCATTGCGCCTGCTCCTGTTCAGCCCGTTCCCTTTGGGGCGCGGCTGCAGAATTTCTGGCGGCGAGTCACAGAGGGCCTCGCCCTCAGTCAGCTGTGGTCGCAGTTTGAAACCGAGGCTCGCGCCAGCTACCGACTCTATTCCAAGGATGTCGCTGCAAAGACTCCCGAAGGCCTAACCAACCGGGGCCGCCATCTGCATGTCGTCAAAGAATTCTTCTGGGCCGTATTCGAGAAACTCGCACCGGCACGCCGCGTGCTGCTGCTGGCTGCGCTCATCCTGTTGCTGATTCCGCGAAGCGGAATGAGATACGTGGGAGAGAATGGCAAAGAGTTCGCGATCGAGATCGATCTCCACTTCTGGGCGGCTCTCGTCCTGCTACTGCTGCTCATACTGGAAATCGCCGACCGCGTAGTGATGAAGCGCGACCTGCAGATTGCCCGCGAAATTCAAAGCTGGCTGCTTCCCGGGGCGCCACCACAAATTCCCGGTCTGGCGATTGCCTACTCGACTCGTCCCGCAAACACAGTGGCCGGCGACTACTATGACGTTTTTCCCCGTCCGGGGAAGACAAATGATGAGAATCGTGTGGTGCTGGCAGTCGCCGATGTCGCGGGCAAAAGCATTCCTGCGGCCATGCTGATGGCCACCTTTCAGGCAAGTCTCAAGACGCTCTCCACGGCGCAGGTCGCCTTGCCCGAACTCGCCGCCAACATGAACCGGTACGCATGCACCAACAGTCAGGGCGGATTACGTTTCACCACGGCCTTCCTCGCCGAATACGATCCCGCACGACGCTGTCTTGTGTACATCAATGCGGGCCACAACAATCCCATCCTGCGCCGCGCCAGCGGACAGATCGAGCGTCTCGACGTGGGCGGCCTTCCCTTTGGCATTTTGCCGGATGTGGCTTATCAGTCGGCGACAGTGACGCTCGCGCCTGGCGACTGGCTGGTGATCTTTACGGATGGATTAGTTGAGGCCGAAAACGCCCGCGCGGATGATTACGGCGAGGGCCGTCTGATGACCGCCATCGAGGCAGCGAAATCCTTTGCCCCTGCTGAACTCCTCAAACGGCTGATGACCGAACTGGACCTGTTCGTGGGCAACACGCCGCAGCATGACGATGTCATGAAATCGGAATAGGGTTATTTCTTCGCCCATCGGCGCGCCAGTTCCCGCCACGTGATCAGCTTGATGTTTTCGCGCTGCAGGGCCTGCCGAAATTCTTCGCTGGTAAAGAAATCATAATCGCGCTGTCTCCAAGCAGCGCCCCAGGTGGGACGCTCGCGAGTGGCAGCGCGGAGTTCTTCATCGTTGAAACCGGGGTGAATGACGAACTCCGTCACTCCGGGCTGCAGATTCTTCAGGGCCGTGAGATAGAAATCCACCCACTTCTGCGCCGGAACATCTGGGTCGATGGTCACCGTATGGTCGAGCACCACGTCATCCGGCCCGATGCTGGAGGCGAGATAGGGATACTGAGCGAACCAGTCTCGGGTCACGAACACCGGCAGCTTGTAGCCGTGAGCCACGCGCAGCATGGCATCGAATAATTCCTTGCCATTCATGATCAGCCGGTATTGGTGCGAGTCGAGGTGCGTAGGATGCACGCCCATGCGCAGCGCACGCTCGACCTGGGCGTGCAATTCGATTTCGACCTGCTTCGGGTCAATGCGCGGGTGATCGTCCCAGTCATGACGCAGATATCCATTCTCATCGATAAGCGTGGGCACCTGGTCGCCGGGCGCAACCGGTCCCCAGCGGTAATAGACGCGCTCGCTAGTTAGAGTGAGATGCAGGCCGAGGTCCGCGTCAGGATGCGATTTCGCGAAGTCCGCGATTTCCGGAAACCACGGACACGGCACCATCATGCTCGCGGAATTGACCGCGCCGCGCTCAAGAGCCTGGATGGCGGCGGCATTCACCGCATGCGTCTCACCCAGATCGTCCGCATGAATAATGATGAGCTTCGTGCCCGCCGGATATCCCAGCCGCTCCACCAAACTTTGCGCCGACGCCGCGTTCATTAGCGAGCCACAAATGGCGCCCACCAGCACTAGCACTAAGCTGAATGACGATTTCACTCGACCTTGTCCCCCTCGTCCGCAATCCCGATTTTAGAGAGGCGGTATCGCAGAGCATTGCGCGAAAGCCCCAGTAATCGCGCCGCCTGACTCTTATTGCCGTGAGCGCGCCGCAACGCCTCCTGCACCATCTCGTCCTCCCACTGCTCCAGAGTCATGCCTGCGGGAAGGAAGCCTCCTTCGCCGTTCCCTAATTTCCCCGGACGGATATCCAGATGAATATCTTCTACTTCGAGCTGTGAGCCTTTGGAAAGAGCGCAGGCCCGTTCCACGATGTTCTGCAGTTCTCGCACGTTGCCGGGCCAATGATAGTTGACCAGCATTTGCAGGGCGGGCGGAGTGATTCCGTCCATCGCCTTGCCGGACTCGGCATCGCATCGCGAGATAAAAAGCTTCACCAGTTCGGGGATATCTTCCCTGCGTTCGCGGAGCGGCGCGATATCGATGGGCACAACGTTGAGGCGGTAGTAAAGATCCTCGCGGAAAGTCCCCTGCTCCAGCGCTTGCCGAAGATCCTTGTTGGTGGCAGCAATCAGGCGGACATCGACCTTGACCGTCTTGGTGCCTCCCAGGCGTTCGAATTCGCGCTCCTGCAGCACCCGCAGCAATTTCACCTGTGTCGCGGGTGGCACATCTCCGAT
>QHVR01000190.1 GCA_003223595.1 Acidobacteriota bacterium | reverse complement strand
CAACTGCCCGTTGGCCGCAATCTTCTGCTGCGGGGTTCCGGCCGAAAGCAGGGCGGAGCGTGCTTTGGCGATATCGCCAAAAACCGTTTGCTCCTGCTTAGCGTAGCCTCTCACCGTCTCCACCAGGTTGGGAATCAGATCGGCGCGCCGCTGCAGGACGATATCGACCTGCGACCAGGCCGCTTTCACCGCTTCGTTCTTTGTGACCAGCGTGTTGCGGACACCTACGTATTGTCCGAAGAAAATCAGCGCGATCAGCACCAGGACAACGATGACTGCCACGAAAGCTTTACCCATGAGTGCTTCCTCCATTCGAATGAAACATAGCCCGACTACAGACTCTCAAGCTGCATCCACCGCGGCCGCAACCTTCTCGACAGCCGCCAGGTAACGGGACGCGAGATCGCGGGCGTCCATTTTTTTTGCGTGATCTTTCTTTTCGCGCACGTCGAGCACGCGTAGAAATACCGATGCATCGAAATCCAGGCGCTGCGCCAAAACCTGCACGGCTTCGCGCCGGGTGGCAGGCGCTTCGGCGCCCAGCGTGATCAGCGCGTGCCGGAACAGCGTGAGCAGCGACGATACCGAGTGCTGCAGAAGATCCCACAGCCGCGATTCACTTTCGGAAGCAAGCAGGACATGCTGCCGCAAGAGCACCAACTTTTCCCGCAATTCGTACTCGACCTGCACGCGGTGCAGGTCCATCGGGATGCGCAGGTCTTTCAGCACGTCCTCTCCGAACAGCACTCGATGATGCCGCTGCATGTCGAGCAATTCGATGGTGAACACATCCACGGTGCGTTCCAGTTCGAGGCGGGTCATGCACAGTGGAGGAGGTTCTTTCTGTCCATCCCACCACTTGGCGGCCGGGCCCAGGGCCCGCAAGGCTTCGAACGACGCGTCCCGCAGCACGCAGAACAGATTCAAGTTCGACAAGCCCGGATGAAAATCGCCGGACACGGCAGAGCCGAAGAGAATGATGCTCTCGACGTTGGTGCCGCCCGCGTCCTGCATTCGCTTCACAAACTCGTCAATGATCTTCTGCGGAATCATAGCGTCCTCGCCCATACTACCAACTGCTGCTGGCCCCGCCCCCACCGGAACTGCCGCCGCCAAAGCCACCGAAGCCACCGCCTCCACCAAAACCGCCTCCGCCGCCGAAGCCGCCTCCACCCCAACCTCCACGGCGGCCGCCGCCAAACATGCTGGAGAAAAACATCCAGAACAGAAGGGTGCGCAGGGGCGTGAACAGGACGACTAAGATGATGATCCCGATCAGCACGATGCGGCCCAACGAGAGGCCGGGAATGTCAGGCTGGTCGCGCGGTTGCGCCGGCGCACGAGGCCTGGAGCCGGTCAATTGAATGCCTGCGTCACTGGCGATTACATCAGCCACGCGGGTTGTGACCAGCAGCAGCGCATCGCTGTAATTCTGGCTGCGCATCAGCGGGACGGCTTCACGCTGAAAGCCCCCTACCTTGCCGTCCGGCAGGATGGGTTCCAGGCCGTAGCCGACTTCAATGCGCGCCCGGCGATCGCGGATGGCGTAGAGAATCAGAACCCCGCGATCGGTGGCCTTCTGCCCGATGCCCCACTTCTTAAACAGATCGACGGCAAAGGTCTCGACGTCGGAACCATCCAGAGTATTGATGGTGACGACTGCGATCTGGGCATGCGCTTTCTGGTCGATCTGCTGGCAGATCTCTTCCATCTCCGCGTGGGCGTTGGGGTTCAAGACTTGTGCGAAGTCGTTGACGTAGCCGGTGGGTTGGGGGAGTTCGGAAACTTTTTCAGCGGCGGCAAGCAAGCCGAGCGACAGGATCAGGATGGCCGCCAGGCACGCTTTCGATCGCGAACTCACAGCCAAAATTGTACAGGACGTGGCCTTTGGAAGGCGTGAGCGGCACTCTCCTGAACTAATCACCACAGAGGACACAAGGAACAAGAGGATTCCCCTGTGTGCCTCCGTGTCCTCCGTGGTGATGGCTGTCTGCCATTTCACTTTAGTAATTTGCAGGCTCTTAGCAGACAGACGATCATTGCGACGGCTATGTCGAATTCCGCACCTACGCGCCGCTGGGAACGAATGCCGGTTGATCTGCCGGTGAAGGTGTTCACGTCCAAGGGGTTTTCGACCACCGTGGTCGAAGGCCGCGGGACGGAGATCAGTCAGGGCGGCATGACCCTGTACGCGGGCATTCTCCTGAACCCTGGCGACCTGCTTGAGGTTGAGTTCGATATGCCCACCTCTTCGCGCCTGCCCGCCATCGTGCGCTCGCGCAACGGATTCTGCTTTGGCCTGGAGTTCATCAGTCCACTGCCTTCCTGATCTCCCCTTCGCCAAAAATCCGCATGGTTTTGCCCACCGAATTGGGCTAGCATCTTAGCCGGTCCTGTGAGGTTCGCGATGTACTTCGAACAGTTTTACCTGGGGTGCCTGGCGCACGCTTCCTACCTGCTCGCTTGTGAGGGCGAGGCGGTTGTGGTCGATCCGCAGCGCGATGTGGAGCTTTACCTCAAGGCTGCCGCCGAACAGGGCGCGACTATTCGCCACATTTTCGAAACTCATCTGCACGCCGATTTCGTCTCCGGGCATCGCGAACTGGCCGCGCGTACGGGAGCGAAGATCTATATGGGCGCGCAGTCGGGAGCGACGTTCGAGCATGTGCCCGTCAGCGATGGATTCGAATTGAAGTTTGGCAAGGCATGGATGAGCGTGCTCGAGACGCCGGGCCACACGCCTGAAAGCATTTGCCTGGTGGTCACGGATGCAGAAGAATCCAGCGCGCCCTGGGCGGTGCTGACCGGGGACACCCTCTTCATTGGCGACGTGGGCCGGCCCGATCTGTCCCCGCGGCATACACCTGCGCAGCTCGCTGGTCTGCTGTACGACAGCCTGCATACCAAGCTGATGACGCTGCCCGACAGCGTGCTAGTCTATCCGGCGCACGGCGCGGGATCGCTCTGTGGCAAGAACATGCGCGCCGAGCGTTCGTCCACGATTGGAACCGAGCGGCTGACTAACTACGCCTTGCAGATCAAGAGCAGGGAAGAGTTCATCCGGCAGCTCACGAGCAATTTGCCGGCGCGTCCCGAATACTTCGCCAAAGATGCAGAGATCAATCGCACCGGAGCGGCAGCGCTCTCCGAGTTGCCTCCGCTGCGCAGCCTTTCCCCCTCAGAGCTTGAGGGCATGCTCAAAGCAGGCGAAATCGCACTTGATGTTCGCCCCATGGACGAGTTTGCAGCCGGACATGTGCCTGGGTCGGTGAACATCGCCTTGGGAGGCCAGTTTGCTTCCTGGGCAGCAACGGTGCTGGGGCTGGCGTCGCATCCAGTATTGATCGCGGAAACCGATGCGCAAATCGAAGAGGCGCGGATCAGGTTGGCTCGAGTGGGAATCGAAGAGCTGGATGGTTATCTGGCGGGAGGGCTTGCGGCATGGAAACAATCCGGACAAGTGCTCGCCACGGTCGCGCAAATCGGCGCACAAGATCTCGAACAGCTTCTGCGGGCAGGTAAGGTGCAGGTGCTGGATGTACGGCGTGAGTCAGAGTGGGATGCTGGACATGTGGAGGGCGCAGCGTGGTGGCCTCTGGACAACTTCAGAGTCTCAGCCCCCGAGATCGATCACGAGGTGCCGCTGGCGGTGCACTGCAAAGGTGGATACCGCAGCATGATTGCCGCGAGCTTGCTGCAGCGTGCGGGCTTCCGCAACGTGTTCAACCTCATTGGCGGATTTGACGCCTGGCAGCAGGCTAACCTGCCGTTTGTGACGGCGGTCACCGCTTCGGCTAAGTAGTCGCTTCTTCGCCCTTTGCGAAAAGTGTTCCTTCAGGAACATTTCCATGTACAAAGCTGTACTTACAATCGCCTTTAGGCTGCTGGCGCTACGTGGCCGTGTTCGATAGTTGCACGATC
>QHVR01000105.1 GCA_003223595.1 Acidobacteriota bacterium | reverse complement strand
CGATGACCTCGATCGAGCACCTGCGCGCCTTCGCCAAACCGCTCGGGGTTCGAATCCTTTTGGAGAACATTCCCAACGAGCTTTCCACTCCGGATCGCCTTGTCGAGATGATCCGCGGCGCTCACTTCGACGATGTCGGCGTCTGCTTCGATTTCGGACACGCCCACATGATGAGTTCCGTCAGTGAAAGTTTCGAGATCCTGCGGAACTACATCCGTTCCACCCACGTTCACGACAACGCCAAAGATAAAGACACGCATCTCTGGCCGGGGCAAGGAACTATCAATTGGAAGGAAGCCGTAGAACTATTGCGCTCAGCCCCGCAAACTCCGCCCCTGCTGCTGGAAATTGGCGATGATGAAAAAGGAAATCCAGTGGAGAGGCTCGGCGAAGTATTCGCAAAGCTGGAGGAAAGCTGAAGAAATTTTGCAATTGTGTAATTTGGTAATTGAGTAATTTAAAAGCCTGTGCTGTTTAGATTTTCAATTACCCGATTGCAAAATTACCAAATTACAAAATTCCTTTATGTCTGCCCCTGTAAGCACGATCGCCGAAATCGGGAAGCACGAAGGCCAGTCGGTCACCATCCGCGGCTGGCTGTACAACCTGCGCGAGAGCGGAAAATTGTTGTTCCCACAGTTCCGCGACGGCTCCGGTGTTATCCAGGGCGTTGTGCCGAAGAACGCCGTCACGCCCGAAGTGTTCGAAGCGATTAAGACTCTCACCCAGGAATCCAGCGTGATTGTCGAAGGCAAAGTCCGCGCCGACAAGCGCGCGCACGGTGGATTCGAACTCGACGTCGCCAACGTGCAGGTCCTGCAGCGCGTTCCCGAGTCTGATCCTTACCCCATTACCCCCAAAGAGCATGGCACCGACTTCCTGATGGAGCACCGCCATCTTTGGGTGCGCTCGCAGCGCCAGGCCGCCATTCTTCGCGTACGCGCCGAGATCATCAAAGCCGCCCGCGATTTCTTCGACGAGCGCGGCTTCACGCTCACCGATCCGCCGATTATCACTCCGGCCGCATGCGAGGGCACGACCACGCTTTTTCCGGTCGACTATTTTGAAGAGCAGGCGTATCTCACGCAGTCCGGCCAACTGTACATCGAAGCGACGGCCATGGCCCTGGGGAAGGTTTATTCCTTCGGCCCGACGTTCCGCGCGGAAAAATCCAAAACGCGCCGTCATCTCACCGAATTCTGGATGGTCGAACCGGAAGTTGCCTACGGGACGCTCGACGATATCATGGAACTCGCGGAAGGGCTGATCAGCTTCCTTGTGAAACGCTGCCTCGATCGCCGCGGCAACGATCTGCAGACCATCGGCCGCGACCTTTCAAAGCTGGAAAAGATCGTGCCTCCGTTCCCTCGCATCAGCTACGACGATGCGGTCAAGAACTTGCAGGAAGGCCATGCCAAGGGCGCGCTGGAAGCGAAGTTTGAATGGGGCGGCGATCTCGGCTCGCCCGACGAAACCTATCTCTCGGCGCAATTCGATAAACCGGTCATGGTCCATCGCTATCCCGCGAAGGTGAAGGCTTTCTACATGGAGCCCGACCCGCAGCGACCGGATCTGGCGCTCTGTGTGGATGTTCTCGCACCCGAAGGTTACGGCGAGATCATCGGCGGCTCGCAGCGTATGGCCTCGCACGAATTGCTGCTCCAGCGCATTCACGAGCACGGCCTGCCCGAGGAGGCCTTCAAGTGGTACCTGGACCTGCGCAAATACGGCAGCGTGCCCCACGGCGGCTTCGGCATGGGCATCGAGCGCGCGGTGGCGTGGATCTGCGGGCTTGAACACGTGCGCGAAACGATTCCGTTTCCAAGAATGCTGTACCGGCTCTACCCGTAAGAATCTGGTAATTGGGTAATTTTGTAATTTTGTAAATTAAAATCCTCACCGCGTCAGGTTTTAGATTACTCAATTACAAAATTACCAAATTACAAAATCTTTCATGACGACCATCTCCGAGCCCTCGACCATCATCTCCGGCCGTAAGATCCGGGTCATCGGAGTTCCGCTTGATCTTGGGCAATCGCGGCGCGGCGTCGATATGGGGCCGTCGGCGGTGCGCGTCGCGGGATTGGAAGCGCGACTCGAAGCTTTGGGACACGAGGTTGAGGACGGCGGCAACGTCGCGGTGGCCATCCCCGAACAGAAGAAGGAAGGCGCGGCGAACGCGAAATATCTGAAAGAAATCACCGCGACCTGCACCACGCATGCCGAACTGGTGCTCAAAACGCTGGAGGCCGGGCGGGTGCCGCTGTGCCTGGGTGGAGATCACTCTATGGCCGCAGGGACCGTGTCTGGGGTTGCCGAGTTCTATCGCCGTCAGAACCAGCGCATCGGCCTCATCTGGATCGACGCCCACACCGACATCAACACTCCCGACTCCTCTCCGAGCGGCAATGTTCATGGCATGCCGCTCGCCGCTCTGATGGGATTGTGGGACTCGGAGCTCGGAAACATCTTTGACTTCTCTCCGAAGATCCGGCCGGAAAACTGCGTGCTGGTGGGCGTGCGCGACATCGATGCGGTGGAAAAAGAGAACGTGCGCCGGGCCGGCATCGGCGTCTTCACCATGCGAGACATCGACGAGCGCGGCATGCGCACTGTCATGGAAGAGGCTCTCCGCATGGCCGGACGCGGCACCGCCGGCTATCACATCTCGCTCGATATGGACTGGGTCGATCCGGAAGATGCACCCGGCGTCGGCACGCCCGTGCGCGGGGGAGCGACGTATCGCGAAGCGCACCTCGCCATGGAGATCATCGCCGACCACGGCCGGATGCTCAGCTTCGAGATCGTCGAAGTGAATCCCGTCATCGACGAGCACAACCAGACCGCCGACTTGGCGGTGGAGTTGGCGCTCTCGGCGTTTGGGAAGAAGATCCTGTAAAGGGCTCTAAGCGGCTGTCCCGTCGAGCGAGACTCGTCTGGGACCTCCACCCGAATCAAAACATTTGGACGACTTGCGCAAATTTTGATGATGCCGGGCTTGGCGGGCAAGGGTGCAAACAAGCGATCAAGTTGGAATTATTTGGTGCCGGGAGGGGGAGTCGAACCCCCAAGACCCGAAGGTCGGCGGATTTTGAGTCCGCTGCGTCTGCCAGTTCCGCCATCCCGGCACTGTTGTAAAGTGCTTGTTACAGACCGTTCACATACCTTTTCATCCACAAGAGCGGATGTAATTCTCAGGCTCAGAAACCCTCTGCAAAACCCAAGGGTACCGTACGAGATTCTACCACCCCTCGCACTCACAGCCAGACACGTGTGGCTCGTTCATGTTGTGACGGACGTTTGCTTCGAGCGGAAACGAGTTCAATTGGAGAGTTACCGGTTGTTGCCCTCGCGCCCCCGTCACTGTGGCGCGGGCCGTGTTCCGCCTGTCTTTGCGTTCTTCTCAACTCGCAGTTTCCACGCGGTTCGGAGCGCACCCGTCAGTACATCCTCGCTCGCCGGAGGCAGACGGATTTGCTGTCCCACCTTTTCCCAGCCGCCGGGATTCTTTTTTCTGGGCCGCCGCACCAGGTGGCAGCTGTCGTACCGCTCAGCCCTCTGCGGTGGCCGGCATGAAGAAAATCTCTCGCACCTCGATCGCCGTACGGCACGCTTTGGCGCCCTTGCGCGCCCACGCCAGCGCCTCGTCTATGTCAGCGCATTCCAGGATCCATAAACCGCCCACGTGCTCCTTGGTCTCCAGGTACGGCCCGTCCGTGATGAGCACTTCACCCTTGGGCTGCGCACGTAGCGACTTTGCCTTGCCCAGGCCGCAGGCGAACTTCCTGACACCAGCAGCGATCATTTCCCTGTTGAGCGCGTGGATCGCCTCGATCGTCGCTTCGTCCTGTGTGGAGGGATCAAAGTTGTCGGGGAGGTAACCAGATACCAGATATTGAGGCATGTCGTCTCCTAAAATCGTGTTCAGCCGGGCTAGTTGCCCCGCCTTCACTATAACGACGAACGGCGAGACCGGAATTCGACAAATTGGGAGAAATTTTTGTTCTTATGTTTTGAGCGTTCGATTGCTGTGCTCATCGTCTAGCTACCGCACTCCGAAATCCACGCACCTGAGCGAACAAACGGCGCTCAGGCGCTGTGCATGTCATATCATGTTGGGGCAAAGGAGCAGTATCAATCCCAATCTATGTTCACGCGAATCATAGTTTGTCTCCTCTTCGCTCTGATCTCAGCCCCAGGCCTGTCCGGCGCCGATTTTGCCATGAAGGTAACCGACAAGAATTACCTCGATACTCAAGGTTTCAGCGTTTTTCTCTACGACAGCACCTACCATCCCATTTTTGTTGACCAAAAGAACACGGCGATGGAGATGATTCTCCATGGCCAGCGCATCGCCACAAACGGCGACGTGCGCCTGATGCCGACGCCGGAGCAGTGGGACCTGGTGGCAACCCTTAAAGATCGCGATGCTGACAAGGCGAACAGCCGGCTCACCGCCGACCTCGCGTTCCCGACGTTCGACCTCAGTTACACACTCGAAGTCGCAGCGGAGCCAGGCGGCGTCAAGGTCAGCATCAATCTCGACAAGCCTCTTCCGCAGAAACTGGCGGGGCGGGCGGGCTTCAACCTGGAGTTCCTGCCGTCGATCTACATGGGCAAGGCTTATCTCGTGGA
>QHVR01000104.1 GCA_003223595.1 Acidobacteriota bacterium | reverse complement strand
CACGCGGATGCAAAGGAAGGATTAAAGTGGTATCGAAAGGCAGCCAAGACCGGGAACGCGGCGGCGGAATTCGGCTTGGCGCTCGCCTACTTGCACGGAACCGGGGTATTGCAAGACTCGCGACAAGCGGCGGAATGGCTGCAGAGGGCGGCACGGCACGGTTCGGTCGCGGCGGCAGGATTGCTCAACCAGAGTGCTTCGGAAGCGGAGATGGCGTCGTCTCCAGCCTCGCCACAAACGACGGAGAGCGACTTGGCGGATTCGAAACAGCGCTAGTGTCTTGAAGAATTGGTGGGTGAAACAAAAGGCGGTCCCAACACTGGGACCGCCTTTGTTGTTTGAGTTCTGTCGAACTAGAAGGTAACGCGGCCATTGACCTGCACAATCCGGCCGTTCAGAGGCACTCCCAGAAACGCGCCATAAGGCGTGGTTGCTGGAGTGACAGTAGAAATGATCGATCCGAAATTGCCTGCGGCGTAGCTATTTACCGGCAGATCGAAGTTTGGATGGTTGAAAAGGTTAAAGAAATTGGCGCCGATTCCCAACTTAACGCGCTCGCCTAAGTTGAAGTTCTTCGTCACATTCAAGTCGGTGTCGAAGAATCCGGAACCCCGCAGCGTGTTTCGGGCGTAGTTGCCAAAGTTGGTCTGCAGGCTTGGATCAAGGAACTGATCCTGGGTCACGCAAGGAATATCAGGGTTGCCGCAGCCCCCAAATGTCTGGGGCTTGCCCGCGAACGCCGCCAACGGAGTACCGTTACGCAGGGGAGTGACATTTCCCAGATTGAGTCCACGAACCGTAGTACTGATTGCCGACCACGGATAAGCGCTGTGGTAGAAAATCGTACCCGCGAACTGCCAACCGCCAAGCACGTACTTGGCAGCTGGGTTCGACCAGTTATCTTTCGCCGTATAGACATAATTCGCCGTGAAGTTGTGGCGAACATCATAGTCAGAAGCGCCGTACGCCAAGCCCGGCAGGTTGGGCGTGATCTGATACCGAATGCTCCCAATCGTATTGGAGACGAACGGCAGCAAACAGTTGTTGGAACACGTATCCATACCATGGCTCCAGGTGTAGTTGAACTGGCCCTGGAACGACTTGGATATTCGGGCCTTGAAGCTGGTGGTCAGTCCGTGATAATTCGACCATCCCGAATTTGTGATTTGACGAACTTGTGCAAAACGAGCGTCCGGTGCGTCCGAGTTCGTGATCGGACCAAACGGGCAGTTCTTGCAGTATGCATTGGGATAAGGGTTGTCGGTCATGACATCCATGCCGTGATTGCCGACATAGTTTAGTGACAGACTGTAATTCTTAACCAATTCCCGCTCAATCTCGAAGTTCCACTCCAGGAACTTCGGATTCAGCACTTTGCTTCCCATCGTGTTGTATGAGGGCGGCGAAAAGCCCGGAACCGCGCCCTCCAAGTCCGCCAACGTGGCGCCATTTTTGAAGCCACTCTGGAAGGCTTGGTTTGAGCCAGCAGCTTGTGCAAAGACGCTGTCCGCGACGCCGAGAGCGAGTGGCGCACCACCATTCAAGCCGCCTTCAAACGTTGCGATATTCGGAGCATTGGTGATGAACCGGTCGACAATCAGTCCCATATACAGATCCGTGAATAGTCCAAAACCACCGCGGAGTACGGTCTTAGGATTAAGGGAGTAAGCCGCACCCAACCGTGGCGAGAACACGAACGGTTCCATACTCTGGAACGCATTACCCAGCCCTGTGCGGATGGCCTGATTGTAGGGCACTGCCGCGTCATGATTAAGGGTCTGGAAGGGACCCGCCATGCGGGTGAAGCAGTTACTGCCGCACACGGGATTGGAGTTGCGATCGAAACGCAGGGCTGCCGTCAGACTCAGCTTATCTGAAGCTTTCCACTGATCCTGAGCATACAGGCCCATGCTATACATCTTGATCCTGACCGCGTTGATGTTGGCGAAAGACTGCGAGTAGTACGATGCCCACGCATCTCCCGGAAACTGGCTACCATTGACGAACTCCGTCATGGACATCATGTTGAGGGTGCCGCTGGTATTCGCGCCGTAGGTATAGTCGCTGATCAGATTGCGGCGGAAATTAATGCCAACTTTCAGGCTATGATTACCGATCATTTTCGAGAAATCATCGGTGATCTGGTACTGGCTCACAATGCGGCCCTGAGGATATCCATTATCGGCCCCACCGAGCCCTGTAAAAAGACCATCGCCGAACGACATCGTGGTTGGGAAGGTAGCCAACGCTTTGGGGAGATCGGTCGCGCTGAACAGGGCCTTGTACCACATGCCCGACAGGATGAATGAGTTGGTGGTCGTACCGTTGAAGATGTGAGTTTCGTTAAGCTGGCCCTCGTAGGATGGCTGCACGCTCGATGCATTGAAGACTGGGTTGATGGGATCGGTACCCGTGGCCTGGGTCCCGTGATCTTCTTTGAAGCGGCCGAATAGTCGATCGCTGTTACTGATGTTGTAGTCGACTCGGGTGGCGAGGATCCACTCGTTCGTCTGATTGCCGTTGAGACTCACGAACTTCGCCGCACATGGGATTGTGGTTCCGAAACCAGCGGTTCCAGCAAAATCGCCACAGCCCAAGTTGGCGTCATCCGCAGCTGTTACTGGCGTCCCCGGGGCTCCTGAAGCTCCCTTATATAAATTGAAAATGTTCTGGTAGAAGGGCAAGGAACCGGGAGTTGTAGTATCAACGTTGGCCAGCACGTAATTGGCGAACTGCGAGGTGGGAATGTAGTTCTCGCCGCTCACGCCCGGCAGGGCGACGCGAATACCTTCGGCATCCACGAAAAAGAACAACTTGTTCTTCACCACCGGTCCGCCCACTGATGCAGCCCATTGATTATTGTTGGCAAACGGCCGTGGCGTAGACTTGCCCGTGCTCGGGTCGATGGTGTGATTTCCGAACCAGTCATTGGCGTTGAGGGCTCTTCCGTTCCACCAATAGAGGACATTGCCGTGGAATTGATTGCCACCTGACTTGGTCGACGCATCCATTTGCGCTCCGGCCTGACGCCCATATTGTGCCGTGTAGCCGTTGCTTACGACCGCAACTTCCTGTAACTCGTTGGAGCCCAGACTCAGGTTCAGAGCTCCGGAGTTATTCAGGTTCATGTAAGGATCCATGCTGTCGTTGCCGTTTGTGGTGAACAGATTAGCCGTGCTGGGAAGGCCATATGCCGAAAAGTTTCCATAGCCCGCACCGCTATTCAGAACGATCCCCGGCGCCGAATAGGCAAATGAGGTAGTGTCGCCTCCCGCAATTGGAAGAGCCGACAGCTGGCTGGGATCGTAAGAAGTCGACAGATTGGCATTTTCGGTTTGCAGCATAGGCGCGACACCGGAAACTTCTACGGTCTCGGAGGTTTGCCCGACCTGCAGCTGTAAGTTCGCGGTAAGTACTTGCCCGATTGCCACTGCGACCGGCGCTTGCAGCGAACGGAAGCCGGGGTGAGAAACCGATATTTTGTAATTCCCCGGCTTTATCAGGTTGAAGCGGTAAAAGCCAAGGGCGCTGGTTCGAGTGGTATTGCTCGCGCTCGTATCGACGCTGGTGAGAGTCACTGTCACATCGGGCACTACGGCATTGGATTCATCGCTCACAGTACCTACGATGTCCCCAGTGATCACGCTTTGAGCCGCTGCCGGCAGGAGTAAACCTGCTAGCAGTAAAATAGCAGAGAAAGCTGCAAACCTGCCGAACGGACTTCTAATAGATAAATTCGTCATCGGTCCTCCTCATGAGCAAACAGAAAAAATCATTCTTCGCAAACTGGATCGGATTTCGGCCTGGGCTCCGAACAAACGACTAAGAATTCGAACTCGCACTTCGCCATGTTGTAAGTTCCTGACAAAACATCCCGGTCCCGCGGCGCAAACCATCCCTATGAACGCCAGCGCGCTCCGATCACAGCCAATTTGTTCAGCAAGAGCTGGGGCTTTCCTGGGAGTTCTCAGCTCTGGATGAGACCTGCGTCCAGACTGTTTTCGCGAGAAACAGGCGGGACTTTCCTTGCATGCAACTTGCGATCCAAACATGGAATCGCTGCAACCGCTTTATTACCGCAACAATTGCGAAATCCATTGTTATTCCCATACCGAAAGATATAGGAAAGCTCTTGAAAAATATGGTATTTAGGGCTTGCGGTCTGTGACGAAGATCACAGAATATTTAGAGGGGAAATGTGAGCGCGATCACGATTGTATTCAGCGCTGCTTCTTGCGCGCGTGGGTGACCACTTCTCCCGGCGCCAGCACTCTTCTCACGATGGGCGTGTTGAGCTTGTATTTTCGCTCGGTGATGTTTCCGGCGTCATCGCGCACGCGAAGGATAAAGACGGGAAGATTTCCTTCTTTATCGAAATCCTCATGCGTAAGCGTCACGGGCAAAACTCCGTTGAGCCCGTGCTCGCGATAGGCGGTCTCGTAGCGATGCTTGCGCACATTCCAGGTGAAGACACGTACCTGGTCGAAGTCGAACGGCAAGCCGTCGTGAGGATCGGTGAGCACACACAGATACTGCGGAACTTTCTTTTCGGCGTCCTGCACCTCGTCAAGCACGAAGAACGCTACGAAGCGCTGGCCTTCCGCGTACTGAGCGATATCCAGCGGCACGTCGACATCCACCATGCGGGACAGCACCCATCCCACGCGCCCCTGTGCATCGCGCACCAGCCACCAGTCTTCGAGCGCCGGACCGGCAGCAGCCTTTCCCGCCTTGGCCAGCGCCGGCTTCACGGCGGGAGCTCCGCCCGGCAGCTGCTTCTCGGCAGTGCCGCGCTCCAGGATCGCTACCTTCGCTCCGGAAGCGAGTTGGTACAGGTGTTCGCTGTCGCGCCCCGGAGTGACGTGCATGTTGGTGTCGTTGCGCAGAACCCCGGGTGCTTGCACGGGATCATTCTGATGTTCCTGGGTCAGCTTCTGCAGAGCGTCGTAAGTTTTCTGATCGACGAGATAGCGCTGCTCGATCCAGCCCTCAATGCCGCTGGCAGTGCGCACGCGGGCGAAGCGGCGATCGCGGTCAATGATCTGGACGCGCTCGCCATTCTTTACATTGCCCACGCGATTGTAGATGGCCGCAACCTGATCGCGCAGAGCGGCCTGTGGCGCGGACACGTAGGCGACTTCCAGCACGCGATGCCGTCGATTGCAGCCCGAAAGCATCAGAAGCGCGCATGCCAAGCTTGCGAACAGCAGCCGTCGCGCGGGAAATGAGAACAACCGTTTCATGATGAACAGGAGTGAACCGATTACTATAACGCTTCGCTCGTCGCGCTTCGCGGCACGAAGGTTTACAGATTGGAGACGGGCAGCAGATCAGCCGCCGTCAGATGATACTGGGCTGATCTTCTACGCGCGCAGGCGCGGGTTTCCGGTCAGCAACTTCCCGATACGCAAAGCTTAGCAATGGTGGCGCGATCAGCGTGGTGGCAATCGACATGAACACCACTGCGTCGTAGATGCCCTGCGCGATCACGCCCAGCGAGAGTCCGATCTGCGCCACAACCATACCGACTTCCCCTCGAGGAATCATTCCCACGCCGACTCTCAACGCGGTCCGTCGCCCCAAGCGCAATGACGCCACGACCACGATGAGCAATGTCAGAACCAAGGTGCGTCCGCTGCGGAATGTGCCCACGTTAAAATGCAGCCCGATTCCGGCAAGAAAAAATGGCACCAGAAATTCCGTCACTCCCTGCGTCAGATCGTGCACCCGGTGTTCGACACTTTCCGAGAGCATCATGCCCGCAAAAAACGCACCGATGATCGCAGCTACGCCGGCATAAACCGAGAGCACCGACAGCGCGAACATGAGCACCACCGCCGCGTTGAACTGTGCTTCCCCGGCACGCAACTGCTGGTTCAGCCTGGGGAGAACTCTTCCCATCGCGGCCGTCCCCCACTTCACCACCACCAGCGTGAAGCCAATGGCAAACACCGCGGTCAGGCCCAACTCCAGAACATTGACCGATCCTTTGGCCACGCTGCTGACAATTGCCAGGACCAGCAAGCCTAGAATGTCGTCGATCACGGCCG
>QHVR01000103.1 GCA_003223595.1 Acidobacteriota bacterium | reverse complement strand
AAGTAAGTGTAGGGCGGACGCCTTGTCCGCCCCGAGCGAAGCGAGTGTGCGCTCGTGCGACCGTTCGTCATCTGGTGACTTTAGTCACCCCGCTCGGTTCCCGTATGCCACCGCGTAATCCTCGTCTAGCCCCGCAAGAGTCACTCCCTTCTTCGTTCTTCTAACGGGTAGAGTTTGCTTGAGAACCCAGGCACTCTCAGGCGCAATCGGGGGAAGATCATGTCGATGTCCGCTCGCTTCGTGTGTTTCCTGCTGTCATGCAGCAGCCTTTTCGCCCAGCAGTCGCAGCCGTCGCTCACCATCTACAACCAGGATTTTGCGGTGGTCAGGCAGGACCTGCCGCTGGATCTCAAATCCGGTGAGAACCAGTTCAACATGAACGACATCACCATGCATGTGGAGCCGGATTCGGTGATCCTGCGCGATCCCAGCGGCAAGCATTCCTTGCAGGTGCTGGAGCAGAATTACCGCGCGGATCCAGTTTCGCAGATGTCCCTGCTCTCGTTGTATGAGGGACGAACCATTGATTTTGAGCTGCCCGATCACAGCACGATTAAAGGTAAAGTGATTCGCAGCGGCTATGTGCGCCCGGATTATTTCAATCCCAACAATTACGGCGGGGGAGCGGAAGAGCCGATCATCGAAGTTGCAGGGCAAATACGCTTCGGACTTCCCGGAACGCCGGTTTTCCCCGACCTGACAGCCGAGACCATTCTGAAGCCGCGCATGGAGTGGCTGCTCGCGACCGACAAGGCGGGCAAGTTTCCCGCTGAGTTCTCCTACATAACGGGCGGAATGAGTTGGCAGGCGGACTACAACATCGTTGCGCCGGAGAAGGGCGACGTGGTCGACATCGTGGGCTGGGTCACCATCGATAACCGGACGGGCAAGGCCTTCGAGAATGCTCACATCAAACTCATGGCGGGCGATGTAAACAAGATTCAACCGAATGCGATGAACGGCGTTCTCGCGCGGAAAGCGGCGATGGAAATGGCTGCTCCTATGGCTCCGGCTGTCACCGAAAAAGCCTTCGACGAATATCACCTTTATACGCTGGAGCGCGCCACCACCCTGCGCGATCGTGAAACCAAGCAGGTCGAGTTCATTCACGCATCTGGCGTGGCCAGCAAGCAGCTGTATGTTTACGATGGCGCAAAGATTGACTTCAACCGTTACGGCGGTTGGAATTGGGAAAACATCCGCAACGATCATTCCTACGGCACTGAATCGAATCCGAAAATCTGGGTGATGCGCGAGTTCGTCAACTCGCAGGCCAACCATATGGGAATGCCGCTACCCAAGGGCCGAGTCCGTTTCTATCGCCGCAATGATGACGGGCAGATGGAATTCACCGGCGAGAACATGATCGACCACACTCCCAAAGACGAAACCGTGCGCATCTATACCGGCAACTCATTCGATCTCACGGGAGAGCGCCGCCGCACCAACTACACCGTCGATAACAAGCAGGATGCGGCTACGGAAACCTTCGAGATCAAGGTTCGAAATCATAAAAAGGAGCCCATCGAGATCCGGGTTGTTGAGCACCTTTATCGCGGTAAGAGCTGGAGTGTGGCGGCGAACTCCGACAAATACATGAAGAAAGACAGCCAGACCATAGAATTCCCAGTAACGGTGCAGCCGGATGGCGAAAAGGTCATCACCTACACCGCACGCTATACCTGGTGAGATTCATGAACTTCTGGTAGAGGCGGGACTGGGGGGATAACCGCTAGCGTTCCACTTCCGGTGCTCCGAGCACGGGCGGCTCGGTACGGCAGCAGAGACCATAACTTTTCCAAAGCCGGAACCAGGGACTATGCGCCAGACGGGTATCGTGCCTTTGATTGGCAGCCGCGATATCCGTCTCGCTGAGCGGTCGAGTGTCCGGGGCAGCGAAGATACGCTCCAGACGCTCGATTTCCCCGATTACTTGTTCCAGGTCCATTCGGAACAGTATAGCGAACCACCTTGCAAAAATCCTCCCCTGAGGCAGGTACAGACGTAACCTTCCGCGCTTCGGAAAATGAGGAGTTCATCACGAAACGAGGTAGTGCCCACGGATCCCCAAAGCGCTCGCTGACCACAGTAAAAGGGGGTGGCATGGGCCACCCCCAAATCTGAACGAAGCCTCAAGAACTGAGTACTGACTACTGCTCTAGGTTCCTTCGCTCCACCCCGCCAGATATTCCTCCTGCTCCGGCGTGAGCCGATCGATCTTGATTCCCATCGACTCGAGCTTCAGCTTCGCCACCCGCTTGTCGAGCTCCTCGGGAACCTTGTAGACCGTCTTTTCCAGCTTCTTGGAGTTCCTCACCATGTACTCGACCGAGAGCGCCTGGTCGGCAAAGCTCATATCCATGACGCTGGCCGGGTGGCCTTCGGCAGCGGCGAGATTGATCAGGCGGCCGTCGCCCAGCAGGTTGATCTTGCGGCCGTCTTTCAGCGAGTACTCCTCGACGAAATTGCGCGTGGTGCGCTTCGATGACGACATCGCTTCCAGCGCCGGGATGTCGATTTCCACATTGAAGTGGCCGGAGTTGGAGATGATCGCACCATCCTTCATCAGCGCGAAATGTTCTTTTGTCAACACGCTCTTGTTGCCCGTGACCGTGCAGAACACGTCGCCGATCTTGGCGGCTTCAGCCATCGACATCACGCGGAATCCGTCCATCACAGCTTCGAGCGCCTTGGTCGGATCAACTTCGGTGATGATGACTTCGGCGCCATTGCCTCGCGCCCGACTGGCCAGACCGCGACCGCACCATCCGTAGCCGGCCACCACGAACTTCGATCCAGCAAGGAGGAAATTGGTCGCGCGAATGATGCCGTCGATCGTCGATTGCCCGGTGCCGTAGCGGTTATCGAACAGGTGCTTGGTATCCGCGTCGTTCACCGCGACGATAGGGAATTTCAAGACGCCTTCCTTCGCCATGGCGCGCAGGCGAATCACGCCGGTGGTGGTCTCTTCCGTTCCCCCAATCACCCCTTCGAGCGCGTCCGTGCGCTTGGTGTGCAGGATCGAAACCAGGTCGGCGCCGTCATCCATCGTGATCTGCGGCTTGTGATCAATTGCCGCGAGGATGTGGCTGTAATACGTCTCGTTGTCCTCGCCCTTAATGGCGAACACGGGAATGTTGTGGTCGCGCACCAGCGAGGCCGCAACATCGTCCTGCGTTGACAGAGGATTCGAAGCGCACAATACCACTTCGGCTCCGCCGTCCCGCAGACAGATGGCCAGATTTGCCGTCTCGGCGGTTACGTGCAGGCAAGCGGAAACCCGAATGCCCGTCAGCGGCTGGTTCTTGATGAATTCTTTGCGGATGATCTGCAGCACCTTCATGGACTGGTTCGCCCACTCGATGCGTTTCTTCCCCAGATCTGCCAGTTCAATGTTCTTGATGTCGCAATTCACAGCTGTGGTTGACATGCTTTCCCCTTCGGTGGCACGTGCCTATGAGGCAAAATTTTGATGTCGATACAGACGGATGATTTCGTTCCGCACTATTTTCTCAGATTCGCGGACTTTGGGTAAGCAATAAAGAACCAAACTCCCGCTTTCGTTCTCTAAAGGCATTCAACACAGAGGACACTGAGGAACACGGGGGGAACCGACCCCGCGTCCTCTGTGCTCTTGGTGAATTGCTTATTTGCGAGCTGCTGCCGGCTCGCGCAAACCGGCATCGCTGGCCAGTTTCGCGGCTTTGTCCGTTGCTTCCCAGGTGAAATCCGCGTCGGCGCGGCCAAAGTGCCCGTAAGCTGCCGTCTTGCGGTAGATCGGGCGGCGCAGGTTAAGCGACTCGATAATGCCGCGCGGGGTCAGCTTGAAATGCGAACGGACGATATCTGGAATGATCGCGGGGTCCACTTTCTCCGTCCCAAAAGTCTCCACCAGAACGCTGACCGGTTCAGCCACCCCAATCGCGTATGCCAGCTGCACTTCGCAACGGTGGGCGAGCCCGCCCGCGACCACGTTCTTGGCAATGTGACGCGCCATGTAAGCCGCCGAACGGTCCACCTTCGTCGGATCCTTTCCGCTGAAGGCACCGCCGCCATGGCGTCCCATGCCGCCGTAAGTGTCGACGATAATCTTCCGGCCCGTCAGTCCGGTGTCACCCATAGGACCGCCGATCACGAAACGCCCGGTTGGATTGATGTGGTATTTCGTATCCTCATCCAGCAAATGCGCCGGAATGACAGCCTGGATCACGTTCTTCAGAATTCCCGCGCGCAACTCGTCATTGCTCACGGTCTCCGACCTTGCCGTTGGCGTCGTATTCCACCGTGACCTGGGATTTGCCATCAGGCCGCAGAAAGGGAAGAGTCCCATTCTTCCGTACCATCGCAAGCCGCTGCGTCAGCTTGTGCGCCAGCGAAATGGGAGTGGGCATCAAATCTGAATTCTCATTCACCGCATAGCCAAACATCATTCCCTGGTCGCCGGCACCGCCGGTGTCTACGCCCATGGCGATGTCGCCGGACTGCTTGTTGATACTGGAGATCACCGCGCAGGTGTTGCAGTCGAATCCGTGCAGAGCGTTGTCGTATCCGATGGACTGAACAGTGCCGCGCACCACCTGCTGAAAATCGACATAGGCTTTGGTGGTGATTTCTCCGGCGATGACTACAAGGCCGGTGGCGGTTAAGGTTTCGCAGGCTACGCGACTCGTGCTGTCTTCGGCGAGGCAGGCGTCGAGAATTGCGTCGGAGATCTGGTCGGCGATCTTATCAGGATGGCCTTCGGTGACGGATTCCGAGGTGAACAGG
>QHVR01000102.1 GCA_003223595.1 Acidobacteriota bacterium | reverse complement strand
GTCACTAGTCGAGCTATTTCGCGGAGTGCCAGATCAATGACGAAGCAAGCTGCTCGGCTTGTTCATCATGAAGGAGGTCAGGGCGATGCTACGAAACAAATCTGTAGTTCTGCTTGCAGTGGTTCTCGCTTTCGCGCTTTTCGGAATGGTGCAGAGCGCCAACGCTCAGGTGCTTTTCGGCTCAGCCAGCGGAACCATCACTGACCAGAGCGGCGCAGCTGTGCCCAAAGCGCACGTTTCCTCCGTCAATAAGGCGACGGGCGTCAGGAAAGAAACGGATGCGGACGCGAGTGGCTTCTATAGACTCACCGATCTTCCCCCCGGCCTCTACGATATTACTGTTACCGGAGGTGGGTTCAAGCCGCTGACCCAAACCAGTGTCACTGTCGCTGCGAACGTCGTCACGAATACGAACTTCAATTTACAAGTGGGCTCGGTATCTGAGCAGGTCACGGTCGAGGCGCAGGGAGTAACGCTGCAAACCGAAAAGACCGACGTTCACACGGAGATCTCCGAAAAGGCGATCCAGGAGATGCCACTCAATCAGTATAGAAATTACCAGACACTGATCAACCTGGTACCTGGAGCTACGCCGGGGCAATTTCAGAACGCAATTGCGGATACGCCAGAACGGGCTCTGACCACTAACATTAATGGCACGAACCGCAATAACAACAATACTCGCGTGGATGGCGCTGCCGATGTATTCGTGTGGCTGCCGCACCACACGGTCTATGTACCTCCGGCAGAAACAATTCAGGAAGTGAACGTTTCGACCAACAATTTCGATCCTGAGCAGGGCATGACGGGAGGTGCGGCTATCACCGTGATCACCAAGTCGGGCTCGAATCAGTTCCACGGGGTCCTATTCGAATATCACCAAGACCAAGTCCTCAGGGCCAGACAATACTTCGAAACACCTGCCGTGCAACCGAAGAAAGGGACAAGTATCCTGAACGATATGGGCGGGACCTTCGGCGGCCCGATCAAGAAAGACAAACTGTTCTTTTTCGGAAGCTGGGATGGTACGTTTGAACGAGATAACCGAAATACTGGCCTGGTTACAGTGCCGACGCAGGCGCTTCGCAACGGAGATTTCACCGGCCTTAGCACTCCAACCACAATCTATGATCCCACCACAGGACATATGGACCCCAATGGTATTTCAGGGGCAGGGCGATCGCCGTTTCCAGATCAGTCCGCGATACCAATTAACCCGATTTCGGCGCAGATCATTGCCCTTCTTCCTCTACCGAACGTGCCAGGAGCCGGCGATATCGACAACTACTTCTTTTCGGCGACCCAGAGCCTGAATCGCAACGACTTCGATGGCAAGGTTGATTGGAATCGCACCACCAATCACAGCGTCTTCGTCAAGTACAGCGCGATGAAGTCCAAATTTCATGGAGTGCCGAGCCTCGGAAAGGCGATTGGCGACTGCGCTTGTGACGGCGGCCTGGGAGATTTCCACTCATTTGTGCAGCTCGTTACTGTCGGTCACACGCTCACACTCTCTCCTACCCTTGTTGTGGACGGGAACGTGGGCTTCACACGCATGAGCGAGTACGGAAAGACTCCGGATTACGGGACTAACATCGGATCGGATGTGCTGGGCCTGCCCGGAACCAACAATGGTTCGGATCTGCGCAGCAGCGGCTTTCCTTTTTTCGCTGTTTCCGGTTTTGCAGACATTGGGAACCCCGAGGGCTGGAATCCGGCATTCCGCAACGACTGGAGTTTTACTACTTCTCACAATGTGCGGTGGTCCAAGGGCAAGCATCAGGTTAGCGCCGGAATCGATATCATTCATCACCACCTAAATCATTGGCAGCCGGAGTTGGGGTCCGGGCCGCGAGGCGAATTTGATTTTGATGGTAATGCGACAGCGTTGAATGATCCAAGCGCTGCCGCTCCAAACCAATTCAACGCGTGGGCGCAGTTTTTGCTGGGCCTGCCCGGCGGAACAGTTTCAGGTGGGTTGGGCAAGAGCGATCAATTTATTAAGGCCACTGCAAAGGAGTGGCAGTTCGGCTGGTTCGTGGGAGACCGCTATCGTGTCACGAACAAACTGACCGCGAACCTGGGTCTGCGCTACGAATACTATCCATTGATGCAGCGCGATAGCGTCGCCAAATTCGACCGGTACGATTTCGTCACCGGGAACGTGCTGCTAGGTGGGATTGGCGGCAATCCCAACAATCTTGGGGTCACTACCAGCAAGAAACTCTTTGCACCTCGGGTAGGCTTGGCATACCAAGTGAGCGACAATATGGTCGTGCGCAGCGGCTTTGGGATCACGGTCGATCCACTTCCGCTCGCCAGACCGCTACGCGGCTTCTACCCGTTCACTGTGGGGTCGAACTTTTCTGGGGTGGACTCCTTTGCTCCCGCGGGCACCTTCTCTCCACTGACCACCCCAATCGTTCTGCCCCCGGGTGCGCCCCCACTGCCAGTTGGTATTCCTCCGATTTGCTGTCCTGACATCAGCAGCGGCACGATCCGGTTGCCTGCTCAAGCTCTGGAGCGCAGCGTCGGGCCGGGCGAGTTGAAGCGCGGGTATATCGAATCATGGAATCTAATAGTAGAGCGGAGACTGCCAGGCGGCTTTCTCGGGTCCGTGGGATATGTAGGCACGCAGACAGTTCATCAGTTTGGCGACTTGGATGTCAATGCATCTCAGCCCGGTACTGGAGCGGCGGGACAGCCTTACAACAAACCGCAGTTTGGAGATGCCCTGTCTCCGAACGGTCGAACTGCCAGTACCCTATATTGGCAGGGCTTTCTCAGTGCGAATTATCACGCGCTCCAGGCGTCACTCAACCGTCAATTCAAGAACGGTTTCATGGTCAAAGGAGCGTACACGTGGTCCAAAGCCATCAACTGGACCGATGACGATGGCTGGGCTGGCCTTAATTGGAACGATCCCAATGTGCTGCGCAAGAATCGAGGGCCGGCTGGTTACAACACTCCTCAAATCTTCCAGATGTCGTACATTTACGAACTGCCTCTGGGACCAGGGAAGAAGTGGGCCAGTACAGGAAGCGCTGCAAAGATTCTGGGTGGATGGCAGACCAGCGGTATCTTTAGCGCCGTTTCTGGCCAGCCCTTCCAGTTAACGGCCTCCGGCGCTTTATTGAACGCCGTGGATCAAACCCAAACACCTGACCAGGTAGGTCCTACACACAAGCTTGGCGGAGTTGGGTCTGGAAATCCCTTCTACGATCCAAGCGCGTTTGCTGATGTCACGACCCCTGCGACGTACGGTACGGTAGGCCGGAATACCTTGCGCGGGCCGGGTTCGGTGAATTTCGACTTCAGCCTGTTCCGCACGTTTAGAATCGCCGAGCGGGTGGAATTCCAGTTTCGCGCGGATGCCGCCAACCTCTTCAACTCGCCACACTTTCTCAATCCCAGTGGCGACTTCACCAGTGGTGATTTCCTGACGATCACCAGCGCCAGGAACGACGAACGCCAGTTCCGGTTCGGGCTACGACTGGCATTCTGATTTGAAATGCGGACTGATGCGGCACGCAAGACGTGCCCCATCAGTTCCTTTTTCTTTCTTGCAGCATGCAAGCGCCCGGTCAAAGGAGAAGCTCGAGCATGAAGCGATGCAGCTTCGTCGTCGTATTGCTATTCGTGATTGCCGGTTTCGCACTGTCGCCGAGCGGATCAGGATGGACTCCTCTCTTCAACGGCAAAGATCTCTCCGGGTGGAAAAAGAATGGTGACGAAAAATGGGTCGTCGATCAGGGGACGATCCTCTGTGAAAGCACCGCAAATAAGTATGGCTACTTAACCACCGAAAAGACGTATAAGAATTTTGTTTTGCGCCTGAAATTTAAGGGCGAGGCAGAAGGGAACAGCGGCGTCTTCATTCACTCGCGAATCACGGGCATGGATCCGGAGCATGGCCCCGACATTGAGGGCATGCAAGTGGAAGTCGATGCGGGCAAAGGTAAGCATACTGGAGGCCTCTACGAAAGCGGCGGTCGCGGTTGGGTGGCGATGCCTACAGCCGAAGGCGAAAACGCTCTCAAGCCCGGCGAATGGAATGACCTCGAAGTCTCAGTGCAGGGCGCGCACATCGTTACGAAGCTGAATGGCGTCACGGTTGTGGAATATACGGATCCCTCGCCCAAATTTCCCGACGGAGTAATTGCCTTACAGATTCATACCGGTGGCGGCGTGAAGATGCGATGGAAAGACATTCAGGTCAAGGAGAATTAGAAAGGCGCGTGGCCGGCGTTGTCTCGACAATCAAGTTTACAATTCGGCACCATGAAGAAATTGAATCGGAGAAAATTCCTACGGTCTTCTGGCGGGGCTCTGGCCGCGACCATAAGCTTGCGGCGGGTCGCTCTGGCAGACCCCCCTCCTAGTCGGCGGCGTGCTTCTTCGCCAGCGGAGATGTTGATCCCGCCCCTCGCAGCTGACGAAGGCACTGCGACTTGGCTTGATCATCGACATCGGCAAGGATCCTGACGCCGCGCTCGCCAAGGTCCACGAACTTGGCTTGCCTACGAGCCAGATATTCGTCGACGACTTTGGAACGGATCTCGTGAATCGGTTGCGCCAGGCGCTGCAGAAGTATGAGATCGAAGCGACCTCAGTCGTGGTGGGTGGACCCGGAAAAGAAGTGTGGGACTTCTATCAAGGCCCACTGACGATCGGTCTGGTTCCGAAAGCGACCCGCGCCGCCCGCATCGCTCACATCAAGAAAGCCTCGGATTTCGCCAAGCAGTGTGCCATACCCGCCGTGCAGACGCACTGCGGGTTCATTCCTGAGAATCCGAATGATCCGGTTTACCAGGAGGTCGTCATGGCGATCCGAGAGGTGGCTGGCTATTGCAAGCGCAATGGGCAAAACTTTCGATACGAGACTGGCCAGGAGACTCCCATCACGCTGGTGAGGGCGATGGGCGACGTCGGCTTGGACAATCAGGGTGTCAACTTCGATCTAGCCAATTTGATTCTCTACGGCAAGGCAAATCCGGTCGATGCTATTGAGATCCTCGGCCCATATCTGCAAGGGATTCACGCCAAAGATGGAATGTGGCCCACCAACCCTAAGCAGCTGGGCGATGAAGTTCCCATTGGCAAGGGTAAAGTAGATTTTCCTCGTATCATCGAGCGCTTGAAGCAGATGAATTATCGCGGAGCGGTTACCATTGAGCGCGAGATTTCTGGGCCGCAGCAGCTCGAAGACGTGCGCGCGGAAAAAACTTACTTGGAAAAATTGATCGGATAGTTTGGGAGGCATATGGCACTTCATCCAGAGCAGCTTCTGTCCAACGAAGTCACCCGGCGAAAATTCATTGCGGTCGCCGCGGGAACAGCCGGCGCCATGTTTATAAAGCCCAGCCTGGTGCGCGGCAGTGCTGCCAATTCCGCGGTACGCGTCGGTTTGCTGGGTTGCGGTGGCCGCGGGACCGAGGATGCGACCAATCTTGTGGATACGGGCGGCGCACGCGTGGTTGCGCTGGGAGACCTGTTCCAGGACCAGTTAGACGCCGCGCGCAAACACTTCGACGATATGCAGCAGGGGAAAGGTTACGCCGCACTCGACGCCTCGCAGCTTTTTGTCGGTCCGGATGCATACCACCGGATCGCCGCCTCCAAGGAAGTCGATGCTATCGTGATCGCGACTCCACCTTACTACCATCCCCATCACCTGGAGGCAGTCGTCGCTGCAGGGAAGCATGTTTATCTCGAGAAGCCTGTCGCTGTTGATGTGCCGGGCGCACTCAAAGTCATCGAAATTGGCAAACGGGCGGAGAACAAACTGAGTCTGGATGTGGGATTCCAGATCCGCGATTGTCCTCCCTTCGTGGAACTTGTGAACCGCATTCACAATGGGGCTCTCGGCACCATCGCTTGCGGCGAAGCCCATTATCTGACTGGTTACATCGATAGGCCAGCGTGGCCCAATGCGTCGCCGGTCGAGCGCCGACTGCGCAACTGGGTTCACGATCGAACGCTATCCGGCGACATTATCGTGGAACAGAACATCCACGTGATTGACATCTGCAACTGGATTCTCAAAGACCATCCTGTAAAGGCTTCCGCGACTGGAGGCCGCCAAGGGCGTCCGGCGGACGATGGCGATTGCTATGGGAATTACAACGTGGTCTTCAACTATCCCAACAACGTAGACGTGACCTTCAGCTCAACTCAATTCGCCAAAGGCTGGTGGGATGTGACCGAGCGCTTTTTCGGCACAAAGGGCACGTCACAATCGCCCTACACGGGGCCGCTGGGTATCTGGGGCGACGAACCGTGGCAATATGGTCCGTCGACCAAGCCTGCAGCCGACGCGCAGTCATTTTCGGTAACCGGAAACTTCACTTCCAACCTGGAACTTGCCGACTCGGAAAAAAAGAAGGGTTTCGTCGAGAGCATCACCACTGGAAAGTTCCACAATCAGACGGCGAAAGGAACTGAATCCGCTCTGTCCTGCATCATGGCGCGCACTGCTGCCTACACAGGGCGCGAGGTGACTTGGGAGGAAATTTTGAAATCGAAAGAAGTATGGGATCCAAAAATTGATTTGAGTAAACTCCGCTGAGGTCGACATGCGTGATCCTTCCCGTCGCGAATTTCTAAAATCCTCCGCGGCAACTGTGTGTGCGGCAGGGCTTAGTACCGGCGCGCTCGGCCCAACGCACTCGGCCGCGACAAGCGATGCGCGGCTCGAGCCACCTTCGCCGCTTGCCATTAAGAAGGGACTCGTCTTTGACATGTTGCCGGAGAAGCCCAGCTATGGGGACCGCTTCAAACTGGCGCGAGATGTTGGATTCGAAGTCGTGCAGGTCCCTACAGAACCAGATGCGGGGAAAGCTGAAGACATCAAGAAGGCCGCGGATTCGGCCGGTATCCGCATCGATTCCGTAATGAATATGGATCATTGGAAGTATCCCCTGTCGTCTTCCGACCGTGCCGCGGTGGAAAAGAGTCTGGCGGGAATGCGGACTTCTTTACACAATGCCAAGCTTTGGCGCGCAGACGTGGTCTTGCTCGTGCCAGCAGTGGTCGACGCGAAGACTTCATATCGCGACGCATGGGCGCGATCACAAAAAGAAATCCGCACGCTGATTCCACTCGCGGAAGAACTCAAGGTAGTCATCGGCATCGAGGAGGTCTGGAACAAGTTCCTGCTCAGCCCGCTCGAGATGTCAAAGTACATCGATGAATTCCAGAGTCCTTGGATCAAAGCCTGGTTCGACGTAGGAAATGTTGTTCTGTATGGCTATCCGCAGGACTGGATTCATACGCTGGGCAGGCGGATCGTGAAAGTTCATCTCAAAGATTTCAAGCGCAAGGAAGATGGATATGCTTGGGTGAATCTTGGCGATGGCGACGTGGATTGGGGCGCCGTGCGCCAAGCCTTCGCCGACGTCGGTTATTCTGGCAGTGTTATCGCCGAGCTCGAGGGGGGCGACGAATCCTACCTGCGCGACGTGAGCGGCCGAATCGACCGGCTTCTAGGACGCAGCTGAAATGAGTCTGCGAATCCGTAGCTAGACTCTTTCCATGATTCCCGGGATAATCTCCACCGTGGGCCGATCCCTCCCGACGCTGTCCCGACGAGACTTCCTGGCCGCGGCCTGCGCCCTGTTGCTTCCGCAACGTCCTAAAGGAAAACTCGATCTGAAGCGGGTTTCTGCGCTTTCTCCAATCCGTTTTCGCGAGGTTGCTCAACAATCCGGACTGGATTTTGTCCTTCACAACAATCCCACGCCCCGCAAGCACATGATCGAAACCATGGCAGGAGGACTCGCGGCTTTCGATTACAACAACGATGGCAAGATTGATATTTTCTTCACGAACGGTGCGGCCATTCCAGGCCTTGAGAAGAACTCGCCAAAGTTCTTCAATCGGCTTTACCGCAATGACGGCGGAATGAAGTTTACGGACGTCACGTTAGAAGCGGGTGTCGCGGGCGCAGGCTATTCCATGGGCGCGTCCGCCGCCGACTATAACAACGATGGATATACCGATTTGTTCGTGGCCGGAGTCTACCGCAACATCCTTTATCGCAATCTGGGCAATGGAAAATTCGAGGACGTGACCGAAGCAGCTGGGATCAAAAGCGATAAGTGGTCAGTTGCCGCCGGCTGGCTCGATTACGACAACGATGGCTGGTTG
>QHVR01000101.1:13930-16621 GCA_003223595.1 Acidobacteriota bacterium | reverse complement strand
TCCGCGAAATCTGACCGTCCTCAATCTCAATGCGCGCGGGCTCCGGCGAGTGATAGGATTCGTCCCCCGGATTGATATCTATCCCGCCCTTCACCAGCTCAAAACTTCCCAGCTTCGACGCGCCTTCCTGCTCCGAGTAGCCGGCGCGCCGCAGTTCCGCCGCAATCTCCTTGGCGGTGATCTTCTCGCCGTCGTTGATCGTGCGCGGCAGAGCATAGATTTTCGCGGAGTTCGCGAATACCGGTGTGCGGAACCGCTTTTCGATGATGCGGTCGTACTTGATGTAGAAGTAGGTGAAGACAAACGTAAACGAAACCGCCAGCAGCAGGAATGCTACTACGGCCGCGCGTAGCACCGGATCCCGCGGTAACCCGCGTACTCCGGCTACACCATTCACATTTGGAATTCTGACTTTTATAGCCACAAGTCGACTCTACGCCCGATCTCTCAATCAGACGATTTTGCTGGCGAAAAGGTTTGACGCTCCATACCTTGCGCCGGGCACGAATCTGGCTCTCCGGAGCAGTCCGGAGCTACGACCTTAGCGGGAACGTTGCATCCATTGTACCGCCCGCGCCTCAAACGAAAAGAGACCCGCGGTACATTGGGGTCTCTTTTCCGTAAACAAATCTCCATGCCTGGCGAAATCCAATTCCCTGTCTCAATGCGCGTCAGCTACGGCCAAAATCTCGCTTTGGCCCACGCCGGTAACCGGGGATCCAATTGCGATCAGGGCACCGGTCGCCGAATCAACGCTGGCTACTTCTATCGTGTCACTGGGATGCAAGAAGAGGAACGAGCCACTTTGATCGAAGAACCCGTGGGGCGCCACCATGCCCTTGAACGGAGAACCCGCTAACGCAGTCAGCTGTCCGCTGCTGGTGTCCAGTTGAAACCCTTCCACTCCAGTGAGGCCATTCACCGTGCCGTTGAACGTATACACGAGAGTTCCGTTCGGATGCACTGCCAAATCCGCCGGAATCAAAGTCGTCGCAAATGGGGAGCCACTCACTTGACCCAACGCTCCAGTCGATTGATCGATCGAAAAGACGTACACATGATTGTCGGCGGTTCCGACACCATTATTCGCTCCGTTCCCGGTTACGCCTACCAGGAACTTCCCTGTGGGCTCGCTGTGAAGCGTCGCAATGCTGATGGACAACGGGCTGCTCGCGATCGGCGTTAAGAGCCCAGTAGAACTGATCGCGTACACGTCAACCGTACTGCCCAAGTTTCCTTCCGTGACGTAAAGGTACTTGCCCAATCCGTCTGTGGTAGCCTGTGCCGCAAAACCTGTGGTCGCAAATGTGCCCACCGGGGCCAGTGCACCACTCGTTTGGTTGATTGAGAGGACTTGGACTTCATC
Organism: Acidobacteriota bacterium; assembly: GCA_003223595.1. Classification (GTDB taxonomy): domain Bacteria; phylum Acidobacteriota; class Terriglobia; order Terriglobales; family Acidobacteriaceae; genus Sulfotelmatobacter. The sequence goes on along the minus strand of QHVR01000101.1, from coordinate 15,255 downwards.
GTTATTCGCAGCGCACACAAAGAGAAACTTTCCCGCGGAATCCGTGGCCAGCGAAGCCACCTCGGTACCACTCAAAGGGAACGGGCTGCCAGGAATGGCCGTCAGCGCGCCTGTTCCGCCGTTAATCGAATAGCCTACGAGCTGCGAACCCACAAGCTGATACAGCCATTTCGTCTGGGCGACCACCATTGTGTCAAGAGCTTGCAATGAACTCGGCGGATTGGCGAACCCCAGCAATTGACCGAAATTACCTGAGGTATCGACCACCGTCGCGCCGATCATCAGCTGATTCACGTAGTACGCGAATGCTGCAGGTTTCCCCGTGGCTGTAGGATTCCCACCACCACCACCGCCGACGGTGCATGCGCCGGTCGACTGCGTAGCGCCACCCGATGCTCCGGCTGAAGTTCCTCCCGCACTACCCGGGGTTGCCGTTGGACACCCCTTCGTACTACTGCATCCCGACATTGCTATCGCTAAGATTAGACCTGCCGCCCCAAGAAGAATCTTTGCCGCCATCACTGCTACCTCCAAACCTTATTCGGCGAACACAATCGGACTTTTCGAGATCGCTTTCGCCGGTGTGCGAACGCTTCGATCCACTCGGGATCTTAGGTCGATGGTAACGGACGTGGCAACGTTACCGATGTCACCGCCATTCCGTGTTCGCGTTCTGAGTTTCTGACTCCAGATCGCGGCATCTGGCTACCCTAATTAAAAATCCCTCCCGCAGGAGGGACACTGTCTCAAATTTCGGCGTGAAATTAGAAGCCGCGATTTCCGCTGGAAGGATTGAAATGCAGACTGAAGGAATATCCCGGCAGGACCACCGGAACGTTGTAGTCGGCCGCCACGTAGACGGCTGGAGCTCCCGGCGTGCCGATCCTCTGCACCGTTACCTGCTCCGGCGCCAGCGTAATCTGATGTTCCTGCGCCTTCTTCATAACCGCATCCATCAAGTCCTGGTCGGTCTGATGCGGGTTCGCGCCGCCAACCATCGCCACCTGACGCAGATCATCCTGAAACGAATAGTTCGCCAGTTCCGGCGGAACGATCTGCCAGGCGCAGTAGATCATCCCCACAATGACCAGCATGCCAAATATCGCTTTAAACGTTCCCATATCCCACGTCCGCCCGGCGGGACCGGAAACCCCAGTTATCCCGTCCGCCCGAGCAATTCCTGAAAATGGTCCACAATCGCGCTGATCCTAACATCGCGTACTTCGTGAGTCGAACGGAAAACAACCTCCACAGTACCTTCGGTAACTTTCTTTCCTACGGTAACCCGAAACGGAATCCCGACCAGGTCCGCATCTTTGAATTTC
>QHVR01000101.1:9163-13832 GCA_003223595.1 Acidobacteriota bacterium | reverse complement strand
ACCACCACTTCAAATGGAGCAATACTCGAAGGTAACCAGAATCCATTCTCGTCATTTCCCTGCTCCACCGCGGCGGTCAGAATACGCTCGATGCCAATTCCGTAGCACCCCATGATGGGCATAACTTCCTTTCCGTTCTTGTCGAGAACTCGCAGCCCCATCGACTCCGAGTACCGATAGCCCAGTTTGAAAATATGTCCGATCTCGACCGCGGTATCAATCCGCAGCGGCTTGCCGCAATTCGGACAAGCCTCTCCCGCCGTCACCGCGCGTAAATCCGCATACGCCGTAGGCTGAAAGTCCTTGCCCGGAGTCAGATTCTTCAGGTGATAGTCCTTCTTGTTCGCGCCGCCGATCAGATTCGAACGCCCCTCGAGCGCTTTATCCACCAGCAGCACCGGCATGCCGTTGTGATCCTTCAAATCGCGAGCCCACACAATGCCCATGGGACCGAGATATCCCGCGGGAGAATTGAACAGTGCCTCGATCTCGGTTTCCTCCATCGGACGCGTCGCCGTCGCAACCGTACCATTCAGCTTCGCTTCATTCAACTGATGATCGCCGCGCATCAACACCACGATGGCGCGCGAAGACTTCTTCTTCCCGGCTGCATCGAACTCGTCCGCCATCAGAGCCAGCGTCTTGATCTTGTTCTTCGGCGACACTCCCAGGAATTTCGCGACGTCCTCAATCGTCTTTTGTCCCGGAGTATGCACCAGCAGCGGCTTCCCATCCTCGAAAGCAGAAAGATCCGGCACCTCGTCCAGTTTCGATGTAGCCTTCTCCAGGTTAGCCGCGTAATCGCATCCATCGCAGCTCACGATCCGGTCTTCCCCGGCCGGTGTGCGCACCATGAATTCATGGGACTCCTTGCCTCCCATCGCCCCCGAGTCCGCCTCCACCACCATGTACTTCAACCCGCAACGGTCGAAGATCCTGCAGTAAGCCTCGTAATGCTTTTTGTAGGAAACACCCAGTCCCGCCGCATCGATGTCAAAGGAATACGAATCTTTCATCATGAACTGCCGCACCCGCAGCAGCCCCGATCTCGGCCGCGGCTCGTCGCGAAATTTAGGCGCAATCTGATACCAGATCTGCGGCAGTTGCTTGTAGCTCCGCATCTCCTTCAGCGCGATCGACGTCATCACCTCTTCTTCCGTCATGCCCAGGCACATGTCCGCGCCCTTGCGATCCTTTAACCGGAACAAGTTCTCGCCCATGAGGGCCCAGCGTCCCGAAGCCTCCCAAAGCTCCCGCGGATGCAGCGCCGGCAAATAAAACTCCTGCCCAATCCGGTCCATCTCCTGCCGGACAATCCCCATGATCTTGTTAAACGAGCGCGTGCCCAGAAAGAGGTAGGAGTAAATCCCGGCCGCCAGCTGCCGGATGTATCCCGAGCGAACAAGAAATTTATGGGACGCGACCTCGGCATCCGCCGGCGCCTCGCGCAATGTAGGAATAAACACCTGTGACCAACGATGCATAGTTTTGTGACTACCAAATCCCGAGTAGCGAGTACCGAGATACAGGCACAAGCCCGATTCAGAGCGAATTGGTTATTTTACTTGACTACTTCAGGATCCTGTCAGAAATTGAGCTGGAGGACACCAGAGTTGTAGCGAGTAAATGCCGCAAGACCCATGGTATTGGCCTGAATTGAAGGAAATGGATTGTGCTTGACACGATGGCTGCTCTGTCAAGCAATTATGATTGCGGTACTATAATCAAAGCATGGCGAAGGCTCGCTACCGATTCAACATCATCCTGCGCCCAGAACCCGAGGGCGGCTACACCGCCCTAGTTCCCGCGCTGCCGGGGTGCGTCACTTATGGACGTACTCTGAAAGAAGCTCAACAGATGGCGAGAGACGCGATCTCTGGCTACATCGCGAGCCTCCGCAAACACAACGAACCGGTGCCTACCGACGAAGAAACTCTGCTCGCCTCACTAGATCTGGAGTACGCGCGCTGAGTAAACCTGATTCTCACATCAGGAGTTGTCCCGCAACATGCGCAGATCAAGAGATTTCAGCTTTCCACATTTTCGCAGTACCTACTGTGACTGCAGGTGGTTTTTAGGATTCGCAGTTCGAAATTAACCCGCTAACTGCTTCAGTATCTCTCTCCCCAGCTTCTGCGCTTCGCCGAAAAACTTCTGATACTCCACAAACAGCCGGTTCAATTCCAGCGATTTATCCGCATTAAGCTTCTTGCGCAAAATCATGTCGCGCACGTGCACAGGATTGGGCAAAGTCGCATCCTCATTCAATTCTTCCAGCGCAGTGTTCGGATCATAGTGATACATAGGAAACCCCAATTTTGTAATTTGGTAATTTTGCAATCTGGAAATTTAACCGGGTGATCTTCGATTCCCAAATTACCCGATTACAAAATTACAAAATGTCTTAAACCAGCTGCGTAGTCCACAAATCGTGCAAATGCACGATTCCTTCCAGCATTCCGCTCTGATCCACTACCATCAACGACGTGATCTTCTTCTCCTCCATCACTCCCAAAGCCGTCGCCGCGAATTCTTCCTTCGCAATGGTTCTGGGATGTCGCGTCATAGCATCCGCCGCGGTAAGATCCATCACATCTTTCCCGCGCTTCTCCAGCAAACGACGCAGATCCCCGTCGCTGATAACGCCCACCAGGCGGCGATCTCGCTCAATCACGGCGGTCACTCCCAACTTCTTGCGCGACATCTCGTAGATGACTTCCGACATCTGGCTCGTCGGCGCAACGCACGGCAGAGCCTCTCCCGTATGCATCAACGACTCCACTCGAGCCAATCGCTTCCCCAACTTCCCGCCCGGATGCAGATTAGCGAAATCTTCTTCTTTGAATCCTCGCCTCTCGCTCAGAGTCACAGCCAATGCATCCCCCAGCGCAAGCATGGTCGTGGTCGAGGCCGTCGGAGCCAATCCCAACGAACAAGCCTCCTGAGCCACCGAACAATCCAGCGCCACATCTGCTGCCGACGCCAATGTGGAAATCATTCCCAGCGCGGGTGCCCCATTTCTCGCGCGATCTTTGCGCGAGAAGTGGGGCTTTTCGCCCTGTTTCGGCGTTAGCCCTTCGCAGATCTCGTCTCCGGTCATTGAAATCAGCGGCACCTGCAGCCTCTTGATCGTTGCCAATAATGCCAGCATCTCCTCCGTTTCTCCGCTCGCTGATAGCGCCAGCACCACATCCCCGCGCACCACCATTCCCAAATCCCCGTGCAGCGCTTCCACCGGATGCAGATACAGCGCTGGGCTCCCGGTAGAGTTCAAAGTCGCTGCAATCTTGCGCGCAATTAACCCACTCTTTCCTATCCCCGTCACCACGATGCGCCCGGCGCAGCAAAACATCAGTTCCACAGCCCGGTCGAAAGCAGCCGCCATCGGACCGGCTATGCGATCCGCCAGGGCGCTCAGAGCCTCCGCCTCGATGCGAACCACGTTTTCGCCCGTATGTTTCACGTAGTGAGTGCCTGCAGAACGAAGGATGTTAGCACGCTAAAAGACAATCGCGGAGAACGCGGCGGCATCTCAATGCAACCGGCAACATTCCGCCGCTAGAAATGATCCTCTCCCACCAACCCCTGTGCCGATCCCTGCACGCCGGCGCTCAGCCCCGCTAAGCCTCGCGCCTGGATCACGCGATCCCACGGCCCCGCTTGCCAGTTATCCCGCGCTTTTTCGGCATTCCACCAGGCCGGCAGCGTGAGCATCAAGTTCCGGCCTGTCGCATGCACATAAGGCTCGTACATCGATCGCAGCTTGCGCAGTTTTTCCCGCCCGTATTGGTCGTTGCGCAGCCGCAACCCCGCGCGCCCCAAAGCATCGCGCATCTGCTCAAACTCCGTCTCGGGCAACCGGTCGGCAGAGCCAGAGTCGTATTTCGCGTTCACCACCTGCGCCAGATCCACCGCCGCATGCCGCGCCATGGCGAACGTCAGCTTCGCCTGCCCCGAATGCACTCCCTCAATCCCGGTCAGCAGCAGCGAGGTCACATCGAGCATCGTCGTCAGTGCCGCTAGCCACGACTGATTACTATGCTGCGAGCGGAAAAACGTCAGCACCGGATACGATATTTGCGCCTCCAGCAACTCCGCGGCCCACCGCTCCCACTCGCGCAATACTTCGTCCAGCACCGACTGATCCATCCCCGGATCATCCGATCGCCCCGCCAGTCGCACCAGCAACTCCACCGCGGATGGCGGCGATCCCGCCCTGGCGTCCAGCATGGAAATCTGAATTTCCCGGCGCGAAAACGAGGAATAGATCACTGGGATATACCCCACCACCAGACCGAGAAACGCAAACCCCATCCCTGATTCGATCACCGAAAGCGCGCGCGCTCCGCCCGTTGTGGGCAGGATGTCCCCATATCCCAGAGTGAAGAACGTCTCCCCGCTGTGATACAGAATGCGCCCGAATGTCAGGCGCTCCTGGCTCAGTTGCTCGTGTCCTCCGATGCCATATTGAATGAGGGCAAATCCCAGGATCAGGCCAGACGCCCAGATTCCCAGCAGCACAATCAGCGAAAGCGGCCCGAAATATCCCAGGAAATTCTGCTGCCGCGAAGTTGGCCGGATGAGCCCCGCGAGCCTCCGCCATGGCATCCACGTGCGCCGATAAAAGTAAGCCGTGAGCTTGAAATTGCGCAGCACCCGCCGCGGCAAA
>QHVR01000101.1:0-9103 GCA_003223595.1 Acidobacteriota bacterium | reverse complement strand
CGACCATGCTGCCCTGTGGATTCATCAGACCTCGGGCGCCAGCCCTCAGACCTCAGCTATCTCTGGTGAAAATGAACTTTAGATACGCGAGGAAGACTATCAGATTCTTAATGCGGGATTGGAGATCTGATGTGCAGCTACTGAGGTTTACCCGTCCCCTGCGGATTCGGCTGCTGCCCGGTTGCGGGCTTGCTGGCATCGGCAGGCTTGGTGCCGTCGGCAGGTTTTTTGGCCGCGCTCTTCTTTTTCGTCGCGGGCTTCTTCGGCGCCTCGGTATCATCCACGATCGTTTTCTTCGGAGGCTCCACCGGAATCATCGCCTGCGCCTTGGTCAAGTCCGTACGCAAACGGTTAATCTCCGCCTCTTTTGCAGTGGACAGATTCACCAGCCGGTCTGCCAAATCTTTTCGCGTATTCTCAAACGTACTCAGATCCGTGGAGAGCGCCTGCAGATCATCCTTGGACCCGAACGCCCCGGCTCCCTCCGTCACACTTCCGAGCACGTCATAAAGAGCGTCGAGATTGCGGTAGAGTTTGAATGTGGCCGGCAAACTCTCCGGCGTGGAACGCAGTTGCCCGATGATCTCCGGCAGCGCGCCTTCCAGATTGCGCTGAATCGACTCCACGTTTCCCAGCGCCTGCTTCTTATACGATCCGTCCGTCTTCCATTTCTCAATCCGCAGCTTCTGCAAATCGCCTTGGGTTTTCTTGGAAGTATCCTCCAGCTGCGTCAGCATGCCGTTCAATTGCGTCACCGACGCATATGACACCGGCGAGTTGCCCTGGCCATTCGCCGAAGCTGCCACAGGTGACGGCCCAGACTGCGCCAGCACTACCATGCTAGTGAACAGGAAAAAAGCTGAGGAGAGGAGAAGGTTGCGTTTCATTTCGATCGTTCGATTTTGCCGCACTAGAATACTACAAGGATACCCTTGCGGCGCATCGGGTCAATCCCCCAATGCCTGAGGAAGCGTTTGCTGATGTTCTCTGACGCGTGTCCTCGCTGCGCTAAAGCCGTCTCCAAGTGATTCGACTCCCGCCACAATCCGCATCATAATGAGAGACATCGCAAAGAACATGCCTCGGCTCCGTCATCTTCTGCTGTGCACCTTGTTGCTCTTCGCCCTGCTCGGCTCCGCCGCCAGGGCGCAGGAAGGCGCCCGCCGCCTCATCCTCAAGGATGGCTCCTATCAGTCCGTCACGAAGTATGAAGTGAAGGGGGCCCGCGTCCGCTATTACAGCTCCGAGCGTGAGGAATGGGAAGAGATCCCCAACTCTCTCGTCGACTGGCCCGCCACTGACAAGTATGAAAAAGATCGCGCCGCTTCAGCTGCGGCCCCCGAAGCCGTCCAGCTCGACAAAGAGCTCGAGCACGAAAATGAACTTGCCGAGGCCCAACTGCCCCAAGTCGCCGCCGGGCTACGCATCCCTATGCGCGACGGAGTTTTCCTGCTCGACACCTTCCAAGGCGAACCGCAGCTTGTGGAAGTCCAGCAAAACGTCAGTGACGTCAACCGCGATACCAAGGGGAATATCTTGCGCGGCGCGATCAACCCGGTGGCGGGCGTGAAAGCCTCCATTGAACTCGACGACGCGCACGCGAAAATCCAATCCCACGCCGCCATCCCATCGTTGTACATGAACGTGGAAACCGACCCAGCCGCGCCGCAACAGCCCGACCAGGCCCAGCAACCGTCAGACCGCTTCCGGATCCTCCGAGCGCAGGTGAAGGGCAACAAGCGCGTATTGGGCGACGTCAAGCGCCAACTCACCGGAAAAGTTAGCCAGGAGCAGCACCTCGTCAAGACCACCACCACTCGCCTGCAAGGTGGATGGCTCAAGATCACCCCTACCGAGCCCCTCGCCCCCGGAGAATACGCCGTCGTAGAAATGATGGGAAAAGAAGGAATGAACCTCTACGTCTGGGATTTTGGCGTTAATCCCAAAGCCCCGGCCAATGTGAACCCGTGGAAGCCAGAGATCAAGACGGCAACTGAACCCGGTAAAGCGAAAACTCAGTAATCCGGCCGGCTTCAGTGAGGTGAGAAGTCCAACAACGCAGCTACTCTTCCAGCATCCCCCGCTGCGCCACTCCGATATTATCCCGCGTGGAATTCTTCACCATGTACATCATCCCATCAGCCTGGCGGATGACGTCATGCGCGGTGCGCGCATCATGCGGGAACGTGGATAATCCAATCGACGCCCGGACATTGAGATTCAGGCCCTCTTCCTTGCAGAAAACGCTGGCGCGCAGACCATCTCTCAATCGCCGCGCGACCACGAGCGCCTGGTCCTTGCCCGTCTGTGGCAACAGCACGACGAACTCGTCGCCGCCATAGCGAAAGGCAAAGTCGATCAAGCGCAACTGCGCCTTAATCAGATATCCAATCTCGGCCAGCAGCTTGCTTCCGATCAGATGTCCGTAGGTATCATTCACTGCCTTGAAGTGATCCAGGTCAATGAACAATACGCTGAATTCATACCCGAAGCGGGACGACCGATACAGCGTCTTGTACAAATGCCGCGCGTTGTACAGCCCCGTGCAGTCATCGGTTATGGTGAGTTCCTGGATCTTCTCCACCCAACGTGCATTCTCGATCGCGATGGCCGCGTAATCGCATAGCGCTTGCAGGAAGAATAGTTCCGGTTCCTTGAACCGCGCCATGTCCACGTTGACCAACTGAATGACGCCCAGCACGCGCAACTTCGATCGCAGCGGGACGCAAATCATCGACCGCGTTTCCCACTTGGTCGTATCGTCCACGCGACTGGCAAAGAAGGGGTCATTGCGCACATCCGGCACCACCCGCGCATCCCCGTGCTTGGCAACCCAGCCGGCAATCCCCTCACCCATCTTCAATCGGACATTCTTCAACGCCTCGGCCTTGTCGCCGACCGCAATCGCAAAATAAAGATCGTCCTGCTTCTCGTCCACCATCAGCAACGACCAGGTATCCGGACGGAAGTACTCCGCCATCTTGTCCATGATGGTTTGCAGGATCGAGTCAAGGTCGAGCGATGACGTGAGCGCCTTCGCCACGTCATGAAAGATCGTTAATTCCTGGCTCTGGCGGGTCAATTGAGTACCGGCCTCAGGCATGAAAATCCCGTTTGTTCTCCGTTGGATGGGTGACGTTCAAAAAATTATATGTGGCGCTTTCGTAAGCCAGCAATGAACGTTGGTAACGTACCAATAAAGCCAACGTCCACAACCGCTTCCAGCCTGACACCTGAACCCTAGTCCCTATCCCCTGATGTCCTTTCTCACGCTTGCGTTCACCAATCTCAAATGGCGGTGAGTTCTATAATCAAACGGCAAATGAAGATTCTCTTATCTCTGCTCCTGCTGATTCCCTTCGCCCAAGCGCAGACCCCAGATCCTCATTCCGTTCCCGTGGTCGATGCCGGATTGGGCTCCTGCTCGGCCGATTTCACCATTACCGGCACCGATAACAAGCCCGTCTATTCCGCCAAAGTGAAAGTTCACATCGCCTACGGATTCGGCAGTTTCCATAAGCTCGATCTCGAAGTCGGGACGAACGTCGATGGCAAAGCCCGCTTCACCGGCCTTCCAGAGCGCCTCAAGAAGGGACTCTTCTTCGAAGCCTCGGAAGGCGACCGCACCGGCAACGCCTTCGACGATCCCTCAAAAACTTGCAAGGCCCAATTCCCCGTCACGCTGCGGAAATCCGTCCAGGAAATACAATCACCTTAGTCAGGCACGCGGCCAGATGAACTGCTGCAACATCGAACTCTGCTACAATCCCGGCGTGAAAAGACGAACCCTTCTCAAAACGATTCCCGCGGCAGCCTTGCTCGCGCCATCCCTTTGGAGCGAAGCACAAAACGCTGGAGCCCGGCCTGCCCAAGATTCAAGCGGCGTATACGAACTTCGCGTCTATCACACAGCCTCGGGAAAACTGCCCGACCTGCTGACGCGCTTCCGCGAACATACCATCAAGATTTTTGACCAGCATGGAATGAAGAGCATCGCCTACTGGATTCCCACCGACGAGCCAGACAAGAGCAACACGCTGATCTACATCCTTTACCATCCCAGCCGCGAAGCAGCCGCCGCGAACTGGAAATCTTTTCAGGACGATCCCAACTGGAAAAGCGTAAAGGAGAAATCCGAGGCGAACGGCAAGATCGTAGAAAAAGTCGATTCCACGTATATGGCTTTGGCCGACTTTTCTCCCCCACTTCGCTAGCCGTCCCCGACCGATCAAGCAAGCGGCTATGCTGCTTTGACGGTTACATCTGCCGTTTCGGCGTTTGCATCAGCCACGTCTTCCCGCGCAATCGGCTCCAGCACCGATCGCCCCTCGTGACCATGCACCCGTAGCAGATCGGACACCGACGCGAACAACTCGGTGCTTGACACACCCGAGGTATTGGCGCCGCGGTTCCAGTGCAAGACGGCCGCTCCGTCATCGAACTCGGCGACCTGCGCCACACGTCCACACCCGCTGTTGCCAGAGACATCTTCGTGTCGCCGCAAGTAGTAAGTCTTCATGCTGATGCGCTCCTGGGCGCGTTATCTCTGCCGTGAAGCCGTACCCGTTCGCACAGCCTTTGACGATCGGCGCAGCGGTACCTCGTCCAATATCACGTCCTCAGATTCGCCCTGCCGGGGAACACTCCTCAGCTTGCGCACTAATGCCAGACGCTTGTACGGGTCTTTCTCCAGCATGGCGTCGACATACAAATCCAGCCAGCTTTTGCCATTGCTATTCATATTGCGTTTACGGCACTTCGCTCCTTACCAGTTAGGGATGCATTTCCGGGGGAAAAGTTGCGCCTGGCAAACCCGGTCCAATCAGGAATTTGCAACGGTGCCCTTGCACCAGCCCTCCATCTGTCGTGAGGCCGTTGCTCGACGCCCTCATTTCTGGTCCTCCCTTCTCCGGCGGAGTTGAATTGTGAAACCTTTAAGTTTGGTGGTTACCCAAGCCTTGACCTCTTGGCTGTAGCCACTCGGCCCGGGTTGTCCTATGATGTTCCCATCCCGGCCGCGACGAACCCATGGGCGAATTCGGAGAAAAGTTTCGTAAGGCCCGCGAGAAGAAAGAACTCTCGCTCGACGACGTTTCCAACGTCACCAAGATCGGGTCCCGCATGTTGCGGGCAATCGAGGAAGAACACTTCGACGATCTTCCCGGCGGCGTCTTCAACAAAGGCTTCATCCGCGCTTATGCCAAGCACCTCGGTCTCGATGCCGAAGAGGCCGTGACCGATTATCTGGCGTCGCTGCGACAGGCCCAGATCGATGCGCAGGAAGTTTGGGATCCCCAGCCACCTTCCGCCGTTCGTTCGGGTAGCAATGGAAAGGGTGGGTCAAAAGAGGCACCCAAAGCCGCTGCGAAAGCTGCAAGCGGCAAGGCTCCTGCTCCGGTTGAAATCGAAGAACTTCCCGACCTGCAACTCCCCCGCGCGCAGGACGTCCACCCCGCGCGAAAAGAATTTCTCAACCAGAGTTCCAGCGGGACGCCGTGGCGAATCGTTCTGGCTGCGGCCCTCGTAGCCGGCTTGGGGATTTCCCTGTGGGTGCGCCATTCCAGCAGGACCCACGCGGCTAGCACCTCGAACACAAGCGTACCCGCCACGGCCGTCGCGCCGGCGGCGGTGCCCGCGGCTGCTTCCGCCCCAGTAAGCGCAAGTTCCTCGCCGCCGTCGTCAGCGCCCTCAACTTCGAAAGCAGCGGTCAATCCAACAGCGCCGCCCGCGACCACGAACTCTCCCGTGCAGCCCGCTCCGCAGCCTTCTCAGACTCCGCGAGACGCCGATTCAAGTGACGTCACGGTGACGAACCTTGGGAAACCGCCTAAAAAAACGTCCCAAAAGACCGCGCTGGCTCTGACGCTCGTCATCCGCGCGGCAGCGAACTCCTGGGTCTCAGCCTCCGCGGACGGCCAGCTGGTAACCGAGGAAACTCTGATTGCGCCCGCGCATACTTCCATTCGCGCAGAACGTGAAATTAGCGTTCGCGTGGGCAATGCCGCAGGAGTTTCGTTTATCTTCAACGGGCAGGAGATCGCGGCCCAGGGCGCCGAAGCTGAGGTGCGGAACTATACTTTCGATTCCAGCGGCATGCATATCTCTTCGCCGATCACAGCAGTGCCGTGACATAGAGTTGCCTGTTTAATCCTGCCCTGCCGCGACACCTCTCGTCCTCAGACTTTTCCCAGTTGCGAGTGCGTCCTTTACAGGCGCGGGCGGCTTGCGCTGTGCGCTGAGGGTTCCGGAGCTCGCCGGGTTCGAAGCTGGCGAGGGCTGCGGGGATTTTTTGACGTTGTGCGCGGTTAGCGCGCTTATTCCCGGCCCCCGTATTCCGCCCAAGTGACGCGGCGTGGGGAACCGCGCAAATCGTGACAACAGTAACTTGTCGGAAGTGACTTGAGGGGCGCATCTTCGATGGCAGGCTACTACCGATTTGTTTACATATTGCAAACGGTTAGTCAGGCGAGTTCGTCATGAATACACAGGAAGCCGTACTCGACGTACCGGTCGCGCGCAAGGCTGCCCCCGGCAGTCGAATTGTGTTCGCGCTGACCATCTTCGTGAGTGCGTTTTTACTGTTTCAGGTGCAATTGATCGTCGCCAAGCAACTTCTACCATGGTTTGGCGGCACGGCGGGCGTTTGGAATACATGTCTCGTGTTCTTCCAGGTGCTTTTATTGGCGGGATACGGGTATGCGCATGCCGCTATGGCACGTGTCAGTTCCCGACTGTTGACCCGCGTTCACATCGGCTTGTTGGTTGGTTCGATAATGTTGCTGGCGATTTGTGCACTGAAGTGGCGCTCGCCCATTTATCCAACTGACATCCTCAGCCCCGAGGCTGTGACGTCTCCGGTGCGGCATATTCTGCTTTTGTTGTCGGTTAGTGTTGGACTTCCGTTCTTCCTTTTGACGACTACAAGTCCTTTGCTGCAGGCCTGGTTCACACAGGCGCATCCCGGAGAATCGCCCTACCGGTTGTACGCCCTTTCCAACCTGGGATCGCTGCTGGGGCTGCTGACCTATCCCCTTCTATTTGAGCCGAGGCTGAGCCTCCGCAACCAGGGGCGAGTTTGGGCAGCGGGTTACCTGTTGTACGTATTGGCGGGCGTCGTTTGCGCGCTGCGCGCTGCTGCGGCTGTCCAGGAAGAAAATGGAGTCGTCGCAACGAAACACGGAGACGATGGGATTTCAGAACTGCGGCCCTCGGCGGGGCAACGGCTTCAGTGGTTCGGCTTAGCCGCTTGCGGATGTGTCATGCTGCTCTCCGTTACTAACCTGATCTGCCAGTTACCCCTCGGCCTGTATCTTATTTCCTTCATTCTTTGTTTTCAGGAGAAGCCGATCTATCGGCGGGGATTGTTCCACGCAGCATTCGCACTCGCTGCGGCATGGGGTGGTATTGAGTTCTTACGGGGCGAGGGAGTGAAGACTATCGCGCAAATCGGCTGGTTCGATGTTCTACTGTTCGCCGCCTGCATGGTCTATCACGGCGAGCTGGCAAAACTGAAGCCTCGTCCTCGGCACCTGACCTCCTTTTACTTTTACGTCGCCGCGGGAGGTGCTTTTGGCACTCTGCTTGTGGGCCTGCTCGCGCCACGTATGTTTCCCGCCATTTGGGAATTCCAGATCGGGCTCTGTGGATCGGGCTTGTTGGTTGCCCTCGTCTTATGGCTGGATCCGACCTCATGGCTGCATCGCCACGCACGCTGGCTGGCGGGCATCGTCGGGACAGGTGTGTTGGCATTGGCCGATTACATCGGCGTCTCCGCAACCATACTTCATACAAATCCTGTTTACCTGCACATTCTGGTAGGTGTGTCGGGGGTCGCGAGTTTCGTCACTATCGTGATTGGACCTCGAGTGCAGGCGCGGAGTGGAACGATACTCCAGGGTACCGTAGTCTGCGGATGGTGCCTGTTTGGACTATTGTTCTGGACGCACGCACATCGGCAGCTAAGTCACTCGGTTCTGTTATCCCGCAACTTTTACGGTGTGCTGAGGGTCGCCTACGACGAGCCGACCGGCATGCATTACGCCTTGCTCGAAAAGCATGGGCTGACATTACACGGAGCGCAACTCCAGGCGGCGAGCCGGCGAAATACCCCCACGTTGTACTACGGGCCAAGCAGTGGGGTTGGGCTGTTGCTACTCAACCGCGGGCAGAGTGCAGGAGCGCTGAGAGTCGGTGTGATCGGACTGGGGGCGGGCACAATCGCGGCCTACGGCCAGCCCGGCGACTACATGCGCTTTTACGAGATGAATCCCGAAGTTGTACGGCTGGCGAAAGGTAATGAGGCCCTGTTCACTTTTCTCCATGACACAGGTTCGCAAACCGATGTGGTACTGGGGGACGGCAGAATTTCGCTGGACAGAGAGCTTGCTTCACAAGGATCACAGCACTTCGATCTGTTGGCCATTGACGCATTCAGCGGAGATTCGATACCGCTGCACCTGCTTACCCGCGAGGCGATGAGCATCTATCTCCGCCATCTGCGCAGTAACCGGTCCATTCTGGCGTTTCACGTTTCGAACCGGGCGGTGAACCTGCTGCCTGTACTGGCAGGTCTCGCGGAACAATATCAGTTGCATTTGGTTCGCATTCTCACGCTTGCGCCTAAGTCGGAAGCGGAACTACCCTCGGACTGGGTGCTAATGGCCGCAGATCCAGCGGCCCTTGAGATACCGCCAATTCTGCAGCACGCCAAACTCGTGAAACTAACCGCTCCACCCCCGCTGTGGACCGACGATTACAGCAATCTTCTGCAAGTGTTGCGGTGAACGGGGTTCCGCTGCTCCACCAAAAGGGGGTTCAGTTCTGCATGTTCTGGGATTGTGCTTGATGAGGTGCCGCAGCGGCTAGAGCCGGTGGATTTCATTAGCGCTTAGATCGCAGCGGTAACCGCTTGCGCCACCCAAGGCCGCTATCCTCAACTTTTTCGGGGAACCTACCGTGCCGACGGTCGTGGCGCAACCCCGTCATAACCTTATCCCGGCAGATCTCTACTTCCCTGCTCCGATCCCATTCGACTGCACTGCGGGAAGAGCGAGTCCTAAAGATCGCACGATTTCTGCCAGGGCTCCGAGGAAGGCCTCGCTTC
>QHVR01000100.1:2524-8433 GCA_003223595.1 Acidobacteriota bacterium | reverse complement strand
GCAGGGCTCCCGCCCAGATCAGAAAGAATTGGAGAACCTCGTTGAATATGGCGGAGCGAAGGCCGCCGAGTGCGACATAGGCCGCCACAGTAAGGGAAGAAACCAGAATGCTGAAATTGAGATCCCAGCCCAGAACGACGCGCATGACGACAGCCATGGCGTACATGTTGATGCCGCTCATCAACACAGTCATGAAGGCGAACGAAATGGAAGAGATCGCCTGCGCGCCGGTGCCGAAGCGCAGTTTGAGATAGCCCGGCACGGAATGCGTCTTGCAGACGTAGTAGAACGGCATCATGATCAGCGCCAGGAAAAGCATGGCGGGAATGGCGCCGATCCAGTACCAGTGAGCCGCGAGAATGCCGTATTTATAGGAGTTTCCCGCCCAGCCCATCAGCTCGAGAGAGCCTAGGTTCGCCGAGAGAAAAGCGAGCCCAGCCACCCAGGCGGTCATCTCGCGTCCGGCCATGAAAAAGTCTTCGCCGGTGTTGGCCTGTCCCTTGAGATAGAGGCCGATCCCCAGGACCAGGGCAAAATAGAAGACGATGATCACCAGATCAACCGGCGACAGATGCACCAGGGTGGACGAATTAAGCAAGAGCAGAGCAGGATTCATTGCGTCTTAACCTGTCCGAAACGGGGAATTGGAAACGTGCGTTCGCGCAAATTCTTTGCCGTGGACTTGCGGGCTAGAGGCTGGGACTCAGGCATTTTTGCCGGGAAAATCTTTGCTTAGAACCTGTCACGTAAACGTTTACGTAATGGGAAACATTAAATGCACGTGCGGTCTTTGTCAAAGAATTCGATAGATGCTGATCCGCCCGCGCCTCCGCAGACCGCGAATCCTCATGCCCAGGTCCGCAGGCCGATGATCCCCCAGTAGCCGAGGTATACCGCAAAAATGAGCAAGGCCAGTATGACTACGCGGGAAAAACTGCGAACCCCCGGCCGCACGCTTTCTTTTGCCGCGCGCCACCAGGCATAAGCGCTCAGGAGCACGGCTACTGCGAATGCGAGAGTGGTGAGCCGCAGAGCTTCTGACCAGAGCGTGTGACTTCCCATTCGCCCAATCAGGTCGGCACTGCAAACGATGAAGATGGCAACGAATGCGACGAGGCTGAGCACAGCGAGCAGCGGAAACAAGCGCATCGCCCGCTCGGCAGGACGGCGCCGGCGTTTGCTTAATCCGCCGAGAACCCAGAACGGGGCATAGACCACAATGGCGACAATCGAGAGCGCCACGTAGGCCGTAATCAGAATCTCGCAAATTGCAAGCCATGCCGGAATCTTTTTGAGCGTGTCCATCATTCCGCCCTGCACGAAGCGGCCGTCCGGATTGGGAGCCAGCAACACCAGCGATGGGGCCGGATCAGGCGGATCCTCCTTCTTCGAGAGATGGCGAAACTGCGCGCCTGCTACCGGCACGTACTCTTGCTTTCCGTCGAGCGACGTTAGCACCAGATGTCCAGTTTTCACCTGCAGCCAAGTGAGCCCGGTGATGCGCTCGATGAATTGTGTAAGTTGCACGCGCGGGGAGTTGGGCTCGTACCATCCGGCATAATCGCTGGCGTTGGCTGGTAACGATGCTACCGGGGGAACCACGGGCTTCTGCAAAGTATGGGTGATGTAGGCGCGAATTGCTTTGGCAATTTTTTCGAATGCGCCCCCATTTCCGCTGTTGATGCTGAAAAAGTAGCCGACACTGTAATCGGGCATGTAGGCCATATTCGTCAGGCCGCCTTCCACGCCGCCATCATGCCCGTGATACACGAAGCCGTCTTCAATGCTCCAGTAATTGCTCAGCCCGTAGCCGGCCTTCAGTCCCTGTTGTGCGGCCCAGGTGCTTTCCGGAATCTCCATGCGATCAATATCAGAAGAGGGGACGACCTGCGTGCCCGCGGCGGATCCTCGGTTTAGATAGAACTGAACATACGCCGCCATGTCCTTCGCCGAAGCGTTGATCGCCCCAGCGGGTCGCAACAGGATATGCCAATAAGGATACGGACTCTTGCCGTCTTCGTGATAAAGAGTGGTAGCGCTGCCGGCAGCGGGTTCGAAGTAAGTTGCCGTCTTCATGCCGATGGGAAGAAAAAGGTTTTGCTGCACGAAATCTTCAAACCTTTGACCCGTGAGCTTCTCGACTATGTACGCGGCCACCGGAGGGCCGGAGTTGCAGTAGGCCATGCGAGTCCCGGGAGGCCAGCGCGACACTCGGGAGCTGTGATCGTAGTCGAGCCCATCGTGCAGGCTCATGTTGTCCGGAGCCTGTTTCGCGTATTCGCGAAAATGCATATCGTCCCAGCCCGTTGTGTGCTCCAGCAGATTGACCACACGGATCGGGTCGGTGGCCTCCCATCGATTTTCGAAAAAGACATCCGGCACCAGCGTGTGGACGGGATCCTGCAGGCTGAGCTTGCCTTGCTCCTTCAGCAACAAAATAGATAAGGATGAGAACGCCTTGGAGGTGGAGCCGATGCGGAACAGAGTGTCGGCAGTGTTCGCGCGCCCGCTCGCGACATCTGCTACTCCGAGGCCAGCGATCCATTCCGGCCCGTCCTTGCTGACAATGGCCACCGAAACTCCTGGCGTGTGAGTATCCTTGAGGATCTTTTCCAGCTGCTGCTGCAACTCAGGGATGGATTGGGCGGGCTTCGGCTTCTCTTCCTCTTTCTTATCGGCAGCTAAGCCGAGCGAGACACACAACAGGATGAGAATGGCTGGGACGGTCCATTTCACGATTCGATCCTCCTCAACAGGCGGGCGTCGATGCTGGGACCTGAGACCTCAGGCAGGTGTGTTGAGTCTCAGACCTCGCCCGATCCGCGAATCATCATACGCCCCTAAATCTGGTAGTCGAGGTCGTCCATGATGCGCTGCAAGGATTCGGACAGCGACTCTGGCTTATGCGCGGGGCCTTCGAGTTCACGCACGCGTTCGCGAAGGCTGTGGACCTCAGACGCCACCGAGGCGAGGGCTTCCGACAGCGGATCGTTGATCTGCTTGGGATCGGTGATGACCACGCGCTTGCCCTCGCGAAAAATGATGTGCGCCGGCACGCCGACCACCGTGGAGTTATCCGGCACGTTGCGCAACACGACGGAGCCCGCCCCGATGCGGCAGTTCTTTCCGATGGTGATGTTGCCAAGGATCTTCGCTCCCCCGCCCACAACAACTCCATCTTCGATTGTGGGATGCCGTTTGCCGTGCTCTTTTCCCGTGCCTCCGAGAGTCACTCCTTGATATAAGGTCACGTCATCACCGACGGTCGTGGTTTCGCCGATGACGACTCCCATCCCGTGATCGATGAAAAGCCGGCGTCCGATCTTGGCTCCGGGATGAATCTCGATGCCGGTTAGAAATCGAGCGACCTGCGAGAGCCAGCGGGCGGCCAGACCGAGACGGTGATTCCATAGCCAATGATTGACGCGGTAAAACCACACTGCATGTAGACCCGCATAGCAGAGAAGAATTTCCACACGAGACTTGGCGGCGGGATCCGACTCCATCACGTTGGCCACGTCTTCGCGAATTAGAGAGAGCAGATGCGGCATGACGTTTGACGATCAAGCCGGCGGGAGTTCGGCCGTGGGAATGTGCAGAGCTTTCTCGCGCAGTTCCTGAAACAATATGCTGCTCAGGTAGCGCTCGCCGAAAGACGGCAGAATCACCACAATCATTTTTCCGGCGTTTTCTTTTCGTCGAGCGACTTGCAACGCGGCCACCACCGCGGCACCGGACGAGATGCCGACGAACAGTCCTTCTTCCAGCGGCAGGCGACGCGCCATCGCAATCGAATCATCGTTGCTGACGGTAATGACCTCGTCGATGTATTCACGGCGAAGAATGCTGGGCACAAAGCCCGCGCCGAGTCCCTGAATTTTGTGCGGAGACGGCTTGCCCCCAGACAGCACCGCGCTATCTGCGGGCTCGACCGCGATCGCTTTGAAAGAAGGCTTTTTGGGCTTGATGTACTCGGAAACGCCAGTGATAGTGCCTCCAGTACCGACGCCGGAAATAAGAATGTCGACGCGGCCGTCGGTATCATTCCAGATCTCGGGGCCGGTGGTTTCAAAGTGAATCTTGGGATTCGCGGGATTATCGAACTGCTGCAGCATGTAGCTATCGGGAACACTGGCGAGAATTTCTTTGGCTCCGCGCGGTCCGGGAGTAAGCACGAGCTCCGCGCCGAACGCGAGCAGAAGGACGCGCCGCTCCAGACTCATCGTGTCGGGCATCACGATCACGAGTTTGTATCCTTTGACAGCCGCGACGAATGCCAGACCGATGCCCGTGTTCCCGCTGGTCGGCTCCACCAGCACCGTCTTGCCGGGATGAATTTTGCCGGCACGCTCGGCCTCGGAAATCATGCTCACGCCGATGCGATCCTTCACGCTGCTCAGCGGGTTCTGGCTTTCCAGCTTGGCCAAAACTTCGGCCACGCAGCCTTCCGTGACTTTGTTCAGGCGGACCAGGGGGGTGTGGCCGATCAGCTCCGTGACGTCTTTGGCGATTTTCATGATGGGGCTTTCGTGGGTGCCGAAGTTTGGCTGAATACAAGGTACAGAACTGAGGCTAAATGGCACAAGCTCATTAGGTTGGAACAATATCAAGGAGATAGGGCCTAACGACTCCTAACAGTTTTGTTGTCCCGGCTCATAGGGCGGTGCCGGTTGCCTTCCATCCTTCTGCCATGTAAGCCTTTGTGGCCGAACCAAGCAAATTATTGAATCAAAACAATTCCTACTTGTTTTCCCGCATTCATTGGTGGTAGCGTATCCAACCTGTCAGTGGGTTTTAACGTTTGGATTAGGTGACGGGGCTCAAACACAAGCACCTGATTCAGATGCGAGGGGTCTCAAAATCTGGTCGCACGATCGCGTGCCGTTGGGGAACAACTCTCCAGGAGGCTTTGCAATGCACGTCCGCCGCATAAATTCAGCTTCGCTATTTGCCAAAATCTTTTTGCCCCTGCTGCTTCTCAGCCTGGCGGCTATGCCGCTCTTCGGGCAGGCCACCAGCACTGGAACAATCGCCGGAATTGTGAGCGATCCGACCGGCGCGGTTGTTAATGGCGTGACAGTCACTCTCACGGACAAAGCCACGAAGGCGACGCGCAGCGTGACCACGAATGAGTCAGGGCGCTACGTCCTGACCAACGTCGACCCCGGCAGCTATGAATTGAGCGCCAGCAAGCAAGGATTCGCCACGACCAAAACGCAGACACAAGTCACCGTGGGTGCGTCTATCGCAATGAACTTGGCGTTGCAGGTGGGAGGCAGCAATGTGGTGGTGGAAGTCACCGCGGCCGGTACTGAGTTGCAGACGATGAACGCAACGGTGGGCAACACTGTCACCGCAGTGGCTCTCGACAACCTGCCCAGCCTTAATCGCGACGTCAGCACGTTCGTCGAACTGCAACCGGGCGTGAGCCCCGACGGCAGCGTGGCCGGAGCAGTGGTGGACCAAAGCAGTTTCATGCTCGACGGCGGCAACAACACGAACGATATGGACGGCAGCATGAGTGTGTACACCTCGAGCTTCGCCGGCGATCCTACGGGAGGCATCTCGAACC
Organism: Acidobacteriota bacterium; assembly: GCA_003223595.1. Classification (GTDB taxonomy): domain Bacteria; phylum Acidobacteriota; class Terriglobia; order Terriglobales; family Acidobacteriaceae; genus Sulfotelmatobacter. The sequence continues at coordinate 2,861 of QHVR01000100.1, read as the reverse complement.
AGAGTAACGCAGTGGCCGGCGGGCCGACCGGAGTCATGCCAACCCCCGCCGACAGCGTGGAGGAATTCAAGGTCAACAGCGCAGGCCAAACGGCGGACTTCAACAGTTCCGCGGGAGCCGAGGTGCAGGTCGTGACCCGGCGAGGTACCAACAGCTACCACGGCAGCGCTTACGAGTACTACCTGGATAACAACTGGTCCGCAAATACTTGGGATAACAATCTGACAGGCACTCCGGTGCCCAATTGGCATCGCAGCCGGTTTGGCGCACGCTTCGGAGGCACTCTCCTGCCCAATTTGCTTGGCGGGAAGACTTACTTTTTTGCGAACTACGAAGG
>QHVR01000100.1:426-2499 GCA_003223595.1 Acidobacteriota bacterium | reverse complement strand
CCTCGATGCGCTTAGGTCTGCTCACCTTCGATGGCGGGGCGACCTACTACAACTTGAATCCTGGACCGGTAACATTCAACAATGTTACTTACCCCGGATCAGGAACCTCCCTTGACCCGCGCGGGCTCGGGATCAACCCTCTGGTTCAACAGTTGTGGAATCACATGCCGCTGCCGAATGAGGTGAATGGTGACTGCGGTCTAAGTCGTTGCGATATGGCAGCCGGCGTGGGAAACATTGGCGGCTTCAAAGCTAATCTTGCCCTGCCGCAAACCAGCAACTTCGGCGTGCTCCGGTTGGATCACGATTTCGGCGACAAGTGGCACTTCACGTCGAGCTACCGCTACTTCAAGCTAGCCATCGCCACCCACGACCAGGTGGACATTGGTGGTATGTTACCGGGCGATAAGCTGGGAGTTCCGGCGTCCCGATCCTTGGCGCCACAGTTGCCGTGGTACCTGGTCGCCGGAGTCACGACGAATATCAGTTCCAACATCACCAACAACTTCCACTATAGTTTATTGCGTAACTGGTGGTCTTGGAGCAGGACCGGAGACACGCCTCAGTTCGATGGATTAGGTGGAGCGCTGGAGCCGCTGGGTGAGTCGCGGGACCAGAGCCTGAGTCCTTACAATGTCAATACGCAGCAAACCCGCACCCGATTCTGGGATGGACGTGACCAGATGTTTCGCGATGATGTAAACATTTTGCATGGGAACCACCTTTTCGCGGTCGGCGGAACCTATCAGCACAACTTCAACTGGCACCAGCGCACGGATAATGGCGGAGGCATCAACTATCAGGCGGTGTATCAGTTATCCGCAGCAAAAGGCACAGGCATCAGTGTAGTGACGCCTACGGCGGTCGACGACGCCGGCTTGGGTAAAGACTGGGGGCGCGATTACACCGCCGCACTGGGCATCGTCTCCATCACACAGCAGGCCTACACCCGTACCGGCTCGAATCTTACTCTCAACCCGCCGCTGACACCGGCATCTGACCGGAGCACCATTCCTTTCTATAATGTTTATTTCAGCGATACCTGGCACATGAAGCCATCCTTAACGCTGACTTACGGTATGGGATGGACCCTGGAAATGCCGCCGGTTGAGAAAGAGGGTTTACAGGTCGAACTGGTGGATGAGGCCAATCATCTGGTCGATACGCAGGCTTACATGCACTCGCGTCAACAAGCTGCGTTACAAGGTCAAGTTTACAATCCGACGGTTGGTTTCAATTTAGTGCACAATAGCGAGAACGGAAGGAAATACCCGTACGATCCATACTACGGCTCATTCAGCCCACGAGTGGCCCTCGCGTGGAATCCGAGCTTCTCGAAAGATAGTGTCATTCGGGGCGGATACGGCCGCATCTATGGCCGATTGAACGGCGTAGACTTGGTGCTTGTACCGCTGCTGGGGACGGGGCTGATTCAGCCCGTGCAATGTTTCGGTCCGCTCAAGGACGGTAAAACGTGCCTCGGATCTGGCGCCGCGGACGCAAGCAATGCTTTTCGCATCGGGACCGACGGCCTAGTCGCGCCAATTCCCGCGGCAACTCCAACACTGCCACAGCCTCTCTTCCCGGGTATTAACGGTATTGCGGCAGGCGCTGGTGAGGCTTTGGATCCCCACTTCCGGCCCAACGTCGTCGACTCCTTTAATTTAACGGTTCAGCGACAGCTGCATAAAGGAATGACAGTTGAGCTGGGCTACATCGGACGGCGTATTCAACACGAGTATCAGCCGATTAACATCAACGCTGTGCCCTACATGATGACGAAGGGTGGCCAGCAGTTCAAGAATGCTTACGCTAACGTTGCCGTGGCTTTGGGATGCGCCATTTCGACCAATGCTTGCGGGGCCAACGTTCCCTCGCCTTTAATGGCTGATGGAACAACGCCAAATCCGGCTTACGGCGCTTACCTCAACAGCATCGCACCTCAACCGTTCTTCGCCGCCGCCATGAACCCGTCGTACTGCAACGGCACATTTTCGAACGGGGCAGGAACTTACTCCAACTGTACTGCCGCGGTCCTCGATAACGAATTGGGCAACTTCACTGGCCAGAATG
>QHVR01000100.1:0-222 GCA_003223595.1 Acidobacteriota bacterium | reverse complement strand
GCACGGGAGCCGTGGTACAGGCGACCAGCCAAGCGACTGCGCCGGATCCGTACAATTTGAATACTGGCTACGGTTTGGCGGGGTTTGACCGCAAGTTCGTTTACAACCTGTTCTTTGTCTACACTCCTCCGGTCTTCCGAGGTCAGCGTGGAGCCTTGGGGCATGTCCTTGGCGGCTGGACGTTCGCTCCTATCTTCACCGCGGGCAGCGGCATACCGATTA
>QHVR01000099.1 GCA_003223595.1 Acidobacteriota bacterium | reverse complement strand
CGTGATTACCTGAGTGGAAACGCCCCTGTGTCCCCTGTAGTGAATAAGCCACTAAGGCCCGACGCTCACCTGCAGGGCTCCTGGTGTCTGCAACCGGTCTCGATAAATCAAGTTTTTAGCCGCGACTTCTCCGACGGCGTCTACATGAACCACATAGCTTCCACGCGGCAACGTCTCGCCAAAAGGCAACTCCTGCTCCAGCGTGCCTCGTCGCAGCACGAGACGTTGATACCCGATCGCTGTCGCCCGCCCATTGTCCTGCACGGCCATGACGATGAAGGTCAAATCAATATCGTCGGGAGTGGTATTGGAAACCTCCACGCTGCCCTCGATCCGGCTCCCGGTGACATGCGCCGGAGTCTTCCACTTCAAGCTCAAGGCCGATCTCACCCGCAGCAAGAACCCTTTCTGCACCGTTTGCTGAGGCTGACTCCCATCACGCACGGAGACTATGAACTGAAAGCCCCCGACCCGTTCCGCTTTCCCATGTAGCAAGCCATCGGCTTCTAGCGTAATACCCGGCGGGAGCGCTCCTTTATCCAGACGCCAGTGCAATGCCGGCACGCCCCCGTGCGCCCGAAAGCGGAACTCATAGTCGGCCTGCGGATAGGTGTCGGGCAGCTCCGAATCCGTTTCAATCACCAACTCGTTCTCACGCTGTCCGGGCGCGGTGGTCTCTTGCGTTTGTGATTGCCGCGGGCGCGCGTCAAGCCCGCTGACCCCAAACAGCATCAGCACACCGACGCTCGCCAGAGGTAATAACCGCCGCAGAAACCGCCATGCGTGAAATGATCTCATCCCGCCAGCACCTGATCCTCTCGCTGAGAAAGCTCTGCCTATTCTGTCATGTCCCGGCTTGGTATCTGGAATGTTCGACGCCCGCAATCTTGCGAATTTTTCGGAATCGTCGCCGAAAACGGGAAGCTCTAAAAACGGCAGTCACATCGACGCTCCCAGGCCATGCTCGCTGCGCAGCGACGAGTAAGCGCCCGTAACCTTCTCCCAACCCTCTGCGTTATACTTCCGGAACCCAGCAGAGCCACAGACCATAGTTGTCCCCGTGATCCTCTATGCTCCTGTGGTGAATGTGTGATCCGGAGTTAATGCAATGGCCGTAGGCGTGCGCACAGAAGACCTGCACAAGGTATACAGCTCCGCGCCCCCACCGGGCGCAGGCGCAGGATTCATCGCGCGCTCCGGTGCCGGCAAGAACTCCAAGCAGCCCAAACCACAGATCAAAGCCCTGAACGGCCTATCTCTAGAAGTGAATCCCGGAGAAATCTTCGGCCTCTTAGGGCCAAACGGCGCGGGAAAGTCCACCACAGTCGGAGTGCTTACCACTCGAGTCCGCGCCACCAGCGGCAAAGCATTTGTCGGCAACCACGAAGTCTGGTCCGAACAAGCCACAGTCAAGCGTCTGATCGGCGTAGTTCCGCAGCGCCCTAACCTGGATTTCTCGCTCACCGCCCGCGAGATCCTCACCTTCCACGCCGCCTATTTCGGAATTCCCGGCAAAGAGCGCTCCGACCTGGCTGACTCCCTGCTTGAAAAATTCAAGCTCACCGATCGCGCCCATCAGATGGTCCGCGGCTTTTCCGGAGGCATGATGCAGCGCCTCTCCATCGCCCGCGCCATGATGCACGATCCTCAAGTCCTGTTCCTGGACGAGCCCAGCGCCGGGCTCGATCCCCAGACCCGCATCCTGCTCTGGGAGATCATTCGCGAATATAACCAGCTCGGCAAAACCGTCCTGCTCACCACCCACAACATGGAAGAAGCCGACGCTCTCTGCCAGCGCATCGCCATCGTTGATCATGGAAAGATGATCGCTCTTGGCACTCCCGCCGAACTCAAGAGTTCCATTCCCGGCGGATTTCTTCTGCGCCTGCATTTCGGCAGGCAGACGCCGGACCTGCTGCAGCGACTGCAATCCCTGGCGGGCGTGCGCGAAGTCCGAGCCCTCGATTCCATCGGTGCCGATATCTATGCCGATCGCGGAGGCTCGCTGATTCCGGAAATCGCTTCCGTCGCGGTCTCGGCAGGCACCGAACTCTCAGACGTTCACATTTCTGAACCCAGCCTGGAGAATTTATTTCTGCACCACACCGGAAGGAGTCTGCGCGATTGAACTGGAAAGCGTTTGGCGCAATGCTGGCGCGCGATGCCCACGTGGCAAGGCGTAACGCCCTGCTCATGGTCTTTCAAACCTTCCTGCAGCCGCTCCTGTTCGTCTTCATCTTCGGACGCGTCATGGTGGGCAGTGGCTACATGCCCGAGAAATATAAAAGCCTGCTGCTCCCCGGCATCATCGCCATCAGCATGGTCTTCACCGGAATCTGGGCGGTCGCTATGCCCCTGATTGCCGAATTTCAATGGACGCGCGAAATCGAAGACCGCCTGCTCGCGCCCATCAACATTTCATGGATCGCGATTGAAAAGGTACTGGCTGGAATGCTGCAAGCGCTCATTGCCGGAGTCGTTGTCATTCCGCTGGGATGGCTGGTTCTAGGCCGGGGAGTAGGTCTTACGGTGAAGTCTCCAATCGAGTTTGCCGTTGTCATGCTGCTGGTCGCGGCATTCTCTGCCACCGGAGGGCTGGCGCTCGGCTGCACAATGAATCAGCAGCACATAGGCCTGATGTTCAGCATGATCATTACCCCGATGATCTTCTTCGGCTGCACCTATTACCCCTGGAGCGCGCTGAACACATTCCCGATCCTGCAGAAGGTTGTCCTGATCAACCCGCTGGTATACGCAAGCGAAGGCCTGCGGGGTGCGTTAGTTCCGCAGTACCCGCACCTATCGTCAATCGCAGTCCTGATCGCGCTCAGTGTGTTTGATTTGTTGCTTCTACTGGCAGGCCTGCACCAATTCGAGAAGAAATCGGTGAGCTAGTTGAGAAACTCCCCCAGCGTGGAAGATTTTGGGTGGAACCCGCGCTTGCGCGACGCTGGAGAGCCGTCCGGCCTACATGTTCCAAAAGCTAGAAGCTAGGAGCTAGGAGCCAATAGCTCATTGCTCACAACTCACCGCTGACAGCTCACAGCTCAAAAACAAAGAGAGTTCCGAGGTGATGTAAGGTCCATTCGTCTCGGCCAGTAGCTCGCGTTTGACCCTCGCTCGACCTGCTTGCCTTGCCTCCCTTGCGGGGCGCAACGCGCGATCGTCAGCTTGGGCTCCGGGCTCACCGCCAACCGGATAAACCTACCTTACGCCTCGGAACTCTATCCTGCCTTCAACATTTCTTCTTCGTTCTCCTCAACCAGCGCTTTGCTATAGACCCTTGCTTGCCCTCCTTCTCAATCTTGCGACTAAGAAGGTGACTTCGCTTGAGCCCCGGACGCCGCACCAACCGGAAAAACTTAAGAAGCTGTCAAAGAACGATCTTGTTGTACTCCTTCTAGTTTTTGAGTCAACGAAAAATACGCCTTTGTAAGTACACGTGTTTTCAACCGAGTGCAGCCCGTCCACAAGGGTATGACCGGAAATGGTGCAGGTCCAACATCAACGCTCGCCAGAAGCCGCACCGGAGGCGGCTTTCCGCAGAATTGATTCTGCTAAATGAATATTCCGAAGGAACTCGGCTGTGCAGCGCTCCTGTGAAAAACGCGCAACTCCCGCGTCTGGCAAGCTTTTACAGAAGACGAAGTCTCTAGCTCGTAGCCTTTCGCCATGGAAGTAGCCGCTTAGCTAACAGCTAAGAGCTAGGAGCTAGAAGCTACAACCCGCCCCTCGCCCCTACGCGCTTGGAGCTACCGAAACGGACGGTGCACTAGCAGCCGGAAGATCAGACGAATCGCTCCTGGGGGTGGGAAGCACAGCGGTCAAATGCGTTCCTTGGTTGCTGGAATGGATGTCCAGAGTCCCTCCCAAGTTCCGCAGACGTTCTCGCATACCCAGAACTCCAACGCCCGCCGGCGTGGAGGTGCCCAGCCTTGAAGCCGGCAAAGACATCCCTTTGCCCGCATCTTCCATCTCGACCCTCACATAAGTCTTTTCTCGACTCACGCGAACCGCCGCCGTGCGGCTTCCAGAATGGCGGTGAACATTGGTCAGGCACTCCTGCACGACTCTAAAAATGCAAATTTCCGCTTCCTGGGGCAAGCGGCCCAGGTTCGGCGAAATCTGCAGGCTCACGGCAATGTCGCTGCGTTTGGCAAAGCCATCGACAAAACAGCGAAGCGCAGGCTCCAGCCCGGCCTCGTCCAGCAGTGGCGGATGCAGCAGGTATGAGATAGTCCGAATCTGTTTGCTGACCTCCTCCACCATATCGGCGTTTTCCTGCAAACATTGCGCTGCGCGCGGGCTCAGTCTGCTGGACTCCGACTGCACCGTCGCATGATTCATGGAAATTGCCGCCAGCAATTGCCCCACGCTATCGTGCAAATCCCGTGCGATGCGCCGCCTCTCTTCTTCCTGCAGCAACGTCATTTTTGCGTTCAACGCTTCCAGTTGCCGCGTCTTCCGGTGCAAATCGACCAGCGTCTTTACTTTGGCCCGCAGCAAATCCGGCGGCGCGGGCACCGGAACGTAATCGACCGCTCCGCAGCGATATCCCTTAAGCCGGTCCATTTCCGTAACGCACACCCCGGACACGAATACGATGGGCGTATTTTCAAATCGGGGATGCTGATGAATCATCTCCGCCGTTTCGAAGCCATCCATCCCGGGCATGCACACGTCCATCAGCACTAAAGCGACGTCATTCTTCAGCAGTTGCTCCAGCGCTTCCATCCCCGAATGTGCTTCGATCAGGTTTTCACCCAATTCACCAAGCACGGCCTCATAGGCCATCAGCTTGGTC
>QHVR01000098.1 GCA_003223595.1 Acidobacteriota bacterium | reverse complement strand
TTGCACTCGCACTTCGACGTAGAGATCGCCCTTGCCGCGCCCATTCACGACCGGCACACCTTTGTTGCGGATGCGGAACGTGGTATTCGGCTGCGTGCCCTCTGGAATCTGCAGCGCGTGCTCGCCTTCCATGGTAGGCACGCGGATCTCCGCTCCCATTGCAGCCTGAGGAATTGAGATCGGGACCACACAATGGAGGTCATTGCCTTCCCGGGCAAAGAACGGATGATCCTTCACGTGAAGGACAACATAGAGGTCGCCCGCAGGCCCGCCAAACTGTCCGACTTCTCCCGCTCCCGAGAAGCGAATGCGAGTTCCGTCTTCGACTCCGGCGGGAATCTTGGCGTCCACGGTCCGCTGGCGCAGAATTCGGCCCTCGCCCTTGCACTTGGGGCAGGGGTCGGTAATCACGCTGCCCGAGCCCTGACATGTAGGGCAAGTACGAGCGATGCTGAAGAACCCTTGCTGATACCGGACTTGTCCGCGCCCCTGGCAAGAACGGCAGGTAGTTGGACCTTTTCCGGGGGCGGAACCGGAACCCTGACAGTCCTCACACGCCTCGTGGCGGCGCACCGTGACTTTCTTTTCCACGCCGAAGAACGCTTCCTCAAATTCGAGCGTGAGGTCTTCGCGAAGATCGGCGCCCCGCTGCACGCGGCTCCGGCGGCGTCCGCCACCGCCGAACATATCTCCGAACCCAAAGAATTCGCCGAAGATGTCGCTGAAATCCTGGAACACACTGGGATCGAATCCGGCGCCCTGCGAAGCTGCGCTGCCCAGTCCGGCGTGGCCATAACGGTCGTAGACGGCCCGCTTTTCGGAGTCGGCCAGGATGGCGTAGGCTTCGCTGACCTCTTTGAACCTCTCCTCCGCATCCGGATTATTGGGATTGCGGTCGGGATGGTATTGCAGCGCAAGCTTGCGGTACGCGCTCTTGAGTTCGACGTCAGTGACCGTGCGGGAAACGCCCAGAACCTCGTAGTAGTCTCGTTTTGCGTTTGTCGTCAGAAGTGGCTTCCTCTTGAAACAATGGTCCCTTGCGAAAAAAAATGTGCATTAGTTCACGCGCGTCCGCCCCAGCCAGATCCCTCAGTAGTTCAGAGCGCTGGCCTATTCGCAGCGGCTACGATCACGTTCCAGAATTGCTTCTCGTGCCCAATTCCTGGCGGGTCTCTTACTGGCCAGAGTTCCTCGCTACCCTCACCATCGCCGGACGTATCAGGCGGTCCTTAAACTTGTAGCCGCGCTGCCATTCGTCCAGCACTTCGTGATCGGCAGCGTCTGGAGTGTCGACCATTTCGATTGCCTCGTGCACGTGGGGATCGAACTGCTGCCCCTTCGCGGGGATGGGCTGTACTCCGAGCTTGGCGAGCACATCCTGCAGCTGCTTGTAGATAAGTTCCACTCCTGTGCGGAATTCACCCATGTCAGATTTCGCTTGCAGGGCTCGTTCGAAGCTATCGATCACGGGCAGCAGGGATTTAATTGTCTCCACGCTGGCAAAGTCGCGGAAATCCTGCTGCTCTTTGCTGGCACGACGACGGGCATTTTCGAATTCAGCTTGCGCGCGAGCCAGGCGATCCAGCAAGGTATCGCGCTCGGCCTTCAGTTTTTGCAACTGGCTTGCAGCGGCGGCGACGTCGTTGGCAGGCGTCGATTCCCCGCCGCCTTCGGGGGAGTTCTGATCCCCGTCTCCGGCTGGAAGTTCATGTTCAACATCAAAACCAGAAATGCCTGTTTCCTGTTTTCCGTTAGATTTCACCATGACTACGGTATTACTCCGATTCATTCAAAATTTGATCGAAGAGGCGCGCAATGTAGGACACGGCCGTGATCGTGTGTTGGTAATCCATGCGCGTAGGACCAATGACGGCGAGCGAGCCCATCACTTCATTACCGGCGTGCGCCGGCGCGCCGATCAGCACGAAATTCTGCATGGACGGCAACTCCTGATCCAGTCCGATTACCACCCGGACGGCCTCCTGCTTCACGTCCAGGTACGCACCCAACAGCTTGATTACCTTTTCCTTCTCCTCCAGGGTCTTCAGCATTTCCTGGAGACGCTGGCGATCCTGCTCAGCCGCAAGCAGGTTGGCAGCGCCTTCCACAAACACCATTTGCGATCCCTGGTCAGCCGCGAGTGCGCCCTGCTTGTAGAGTTGCTCAATCGAGTTCATCAAACGGTCGTATTCGCTCCGCTCCTGTTCGATGCGGCGGAACAATTCGGAGCGCAGGGATTCCATCGTCCATCCGCGGAAATTTTCGTTGATGTAGCGGGCCGCCAGATCCAGATCGGCTTGCGGCAAATCCATGCGCAATACGCGATCGCGCACCAGGCCAGAGCGGGTTACGACTACAGCAAGGACCTTCTGATCACCGAGGCGCGAGAAGTAAACGTGCTCCAACGCGTTCTTGGGACCGCTGGTGGCGACCGCAACCCCCACGTTTCGCGAGATCAGTGACAGCACGTGCGAGGTGCGCTCCATGAACTCCTGCACATCGGTAATGCCCGCCAGCGAGTCGGAAATCATAGCTTCTTCTTGCGGAGCCAAGCGTGCTTTGCCCGAGATTTGCTCGACGTAGTAGCGATACGCTTCCGGAGTTGGAACCCGCCCAGCGGAAGCGTGCGGCTGCTCGAGAAACCCTGCATCCGAGAGGTCGGCCATGACGTTGCGGATCGAGGCGGGGCTTAACCCCTCCCGATTGGAGCGCGCCAGCGTGCGCGAACCGACCGGCTCGCCAGTCGAGATAAAGGTCTCGACGATGGCGGTCAGAATCTCGCGTTCGCGGTTCCCGATATTGGGTTCAGCAGGCATAGATTGTTTTGTCAGTAGTTCTCAAACCGAGCGGCGGAGGTCCCGGGGGAAGAACGGCTTCCGCCATTCCTTAACTATTTTAGATGCAGAAGCTTAGGTTTTGGATCGAACTTCTGATCCTGTTTGGATTCTAGGAACGGGGTGGGGGGCTGTCAAGGTAAGGTTCAGGGCTAACGCTCTGCTGGAATCCAGGAATTCACCCTTAACCCGGGGCTGTTGCGAACTTGAAACTCTGAAACCTTCAGATACTATCCTTTATTGCATGCGAGCTAAACCACACGTCCTAGTGATCGGCGCCGGGGCCTTCGGCGGGTGGACTGCCCTGCACCTGCTGCAGGCGGGGGCCAGGGTCACCCTGCTGGACGCCTGGGGGCCGGGCAACTCTCGAGCCTCCTCGGGAGGAGAGACCCGGGTCATGCGAGGGACGTATGGTCCCGACCAGCCTTATACCGCAATGGCAGCTCGGGCCCTTTTTTTATGGACGAAATACGAGCGGAAATGGAAACGGCAGTTGCTGCATCGTCCCGGCGTGCTCTGGATGGCTACCGGGAGGGATGATGCATTCGAGCGCGGTTCCGTGAAGCTGCTTGGCGCGGCGAGGATCAAGTTTCAGGAACTGTCTTCATCCCAGATGAGGAAACGGTGGCCGCAGATCAACTTCGAAGGCGTCGAGTGGGGGATCTTCGAGCCGGAATGCGGCTATCTCGAGGCGCGGGGGAGCTGTCACGCGGTGGTCGAAGCCTTCATCGCCGCCGGAGGCAAGTACCGGCAGGCCGCTGTACAAGCTGACGAACTTGAGAGTGGCAGTTTGCGCAGCTTGGAGGTATCGGATGGGTCGAGAATCAAGGCCGATGCTTACGTCTTCGCTTGCGGGCCGTGGCTAGGAACGTTGTTCCCTCAAACCCTCGGCAATCTGATACGAGCGACGAAGCAGGATGTTTTCTTCTTTGGCCCGCCCGCTGGCGACAACCGCTTCAGCTATGAGGCGATGCCCGTGTGGGCGGATCACCGCGGCAAATTCCGCTACGGAATTCCCGGCAGCGATCGCCGGGGCTTCAAGATTGCCAACGATAGCCGCGGGCCGGACTTCGATCCGACGCACGGAGAGCGCGTGGTGAGTGCGGAAACATTGAGGGAAATTCGCGAATACGTCGGCTTCCGCTTCCCTGCCCTGAAAAATGCTCCGCTGGTTGAGACTCGCGTCTGCCAGTACGAGCAGACCCCGGACAGCCACTTTCTTGTCGACCGGCATCCGAAAAATGAAGACGTGTGGCTGCTAGGCGGAGGCTCGGGTCATGGATTCAAGCACGGCCCCGCGCTGGGAGAAATGACGACTCGCTTGATTCTGCGGGATGGGACGCCCGAACCGATATGGCGTCTGGATCGTTTCAACAAGAAATCGCCAGCGGCAGTCAGCGAAAAAGGCGAGGCACTTCCTTTGTGAGCCCGTTCCTCTGCGACGATTATTGGATCTGGATCACGTTGGCCGGTGCATTGGCCTTAATCTCGCCGACCCGCTCGATCACCTTGCGCGCAAATTCGTAAATAGATTTCGCGTGCGGGGAGTTCTCGCCTTCGAGTACAACGGGCTTACCGCTGTCCCCTGACTTGCGAACCTCGGGGTCGAGGCTGATGTTGCCCAGGAACGGCACCCCGAACTGCTTCGCCATGTTTTCCGCACCGCCGCGGGAGAATATATCAATCTCGTGATTGCAATGCGGGCACACGAAGTAGCTCATATTCTCGACGACGCCTGCGACATCGACCTTCATCTGCCGGAACATCTCAATCGCCTTGCGCGCGTCCTGCAAAGAGACATCCGACGGAGTCGAGACCACGACTGCCCCGGTCAGAGGTACGGTTTGCACAAGCGAAAGAGCCACATCGCCC